>JAHEDC010000339.1 GCA_024641425.1 Verrucomicrobiales bacterium
GTATCGGTGGGCGTCCGGCTTTTCCCGCCGTCACCGCCCCTCCCGATGCCGCTTTCTCTCATCTTCATGCCGCTTCCGGTGATCCAGGCCCTTGCTCCGGCGCTGCTTGTGCTGGCGGTGATGGTTCCGGCGTTGACCGGGTTCCTCGGGAAGCGGCTCCGGGTCTCTATCGCGCTCGGCTGGGGGCTTCTCGTGCTGGGGTATCTCTTCCAGGACGTTTTCTCGTTGATGTTCGCAAATCACGTTCACGGCAGGGCCGGAATAAGTGCGGTCGCGGTTGACCAGCCGGGAACCGCGGCGGCGCTCTTCTGCGGCTGGTTTTATCCGCTCCCCTTCCATGGTCTCGGCGTCCTCATCGCCAAGCTCGCGAAGCGGCGCTGACGCGGGTTATTTCCCCGCCAGCTCCCGGTCAACGCCCACCGTTCAGGCCGGTGGACAAGGCCGCCCGTCGGTGGCAGGATTCGAACCGAGATGAGCGCCGGCAAAAAGAATTTCCTCTTCCCCACCCGGACGGATCCCAGGAACCGAACCTGCGGTGCGATTTCCGGGCCGCTCCTCGCGCTGGAATTGCTGGTGCTGGTTCTTAGCTTGATCATCCAAACTGCCCCCCATACATACAGCGAACAGGAATCGCGCATCCAGTGGATGGTCCTGTTCGTCGTTCCCACGATCCTGATCCTCGTGGGGTTGCGCGGATTCGTGAGCTCCCGGAAGGTGAAGGTGGCGAGCTTCTCCCTCGCCCTCGTGAATCTCCTGCTGCTCGGTGTTGTCGTGCTGATGTACGTTTCGATGGCCCAAGGGTAATAGCGCAAGCGGCTATTTCCCCTCCAGCTCCCGGTCGTCCACCACCGTGACCGGCGCGTCGGGCAAGGCCTTGAGGAAGGCTTTGCCGTAGCTCTTGGTGAGGACGCGGTTGTCGAGGAGGACGGTGATGCCGCGGTCGCGCTTGCTCCGGATGAGGCGGCCGACGCCCTGGCGGAGCTTGAGGATGGCTTCGGGGACGGAGAAGTCCATGAAGGGGTTCCCGCCTTCCTCCTCGATGCGCTCGAGCCGGGAGGCGACGAGGGGGTGGTCGGGGACGGCGAAGGGGAGCCGGGTGACGATGACGTTGGAGAGGGCCTCGCCGGGGACGTCGACGCCGGTCCAGAAGCTGTCGGTGCCGAAGAGGACGCTGGAGATGTCGTCGCGGAATTCCTGGAGGAGCTGGTGGCGGGGCATGCCCGTTCCTTGCAGGAGGAGGCGGTAGCCTTCGCGCCGGAAGAAGCCTTCCATGCGTTTGGCGAGGGATTGCAGGAGCCGGTAGCTGGTGAAGAGGACGAAGGCGCGCCCGGAGCTGCGCCGGAGGAAGTGGGCGACCCAGGTTTCGAGGGCGTCCTCGAATCTGGGGGAGGAGGGCTCGGGCATGGAGCGGACGAGGAAGATCTCCATCTGCTTCTTATAGTCGAAGGGGCTGCCGATTTCGCGGGCTTCGGCGGCTTCGGCCCCCACGCGGCGGCGGAAGTAGGCGAGGTCGTCGCTTTTCTCGCCGACGGAGAGGGTGGCGCTGGTGAGGACGCAGGGTTTCCCGGCCTCGAAGAAGAGGGCGCGGAGGGCGGCGGCGACGTCGATGGGCGCGGTCTGGAGGGTGAGGGAGTGGCCTTCGCGTCCGGATTTCTCGACCCAGTACACGTGATCCTCGAGGGCCTGGTCGAGGTAGTCGGCGACGCCGGCGCGCATCTCGCGGACGCGGCCGCCGAGGTCGAGGAGTTCGGCACGGGCGGTGTCGTTTTCGAGTTTCTCGGAGGCGTCCTTGACGGCGCGCTCGATGTTGAGGAAGTGGTTGTGGAGGGTGTTCTCGACGAGGTCGGGCCGGCGGACGCGGAAGACGTTGCTTTGCGGGCCGAACTTGGAGGTTTCGCCGACGCGGTGGAAGAAGTCGTCGAGTTCGTCGGTGAGGCCCTGAACGTGGGAGACGCCCTCGGCGTGGCGGAGCATGTGGAACATGCCTTTGCGGGTGCGGGGGTTGTAGAGGCGGTTGAGGTCGAAGCGCACCCCGGCCTGGGAGAGGCGGAGCCCGAGGGCGCGGGCGGCGACGTTTTCGAGGGTGTGGGCCTCGTCGATGACGAGGAAGTCGCGCGGAAAGAGGAAGCCGTCGCCGCCTTTCGAGAGGTCGTCCTGGCCGGAGAGGAGGGTGAAGAGGAGGGTGTGGTTGAGGACGACGACGTCGGCCTCGGCGACTTGGCGGCGGACTTTCTGGTAGAAGCAGCCGCTGTCGGGCCCGCAGGTGCGGAGGGTGCAGATCTGGGCTTCGGAGCACACTTGCGCCCAGACGCGGGGCTCGGGGGTGAAGTCGAGGCTGCTGAGGGAGCCGTCGTGGGTGGTGGCGGCCCAGACCTGGAGGCGCTGGAGCTCGGCCTGGTCGGTGCTGGTGAAGAGTTCGGGGCCGGAGGCGAGGGCGCGCTTGAGGCGCTGGGGGCAGAGGTAGTTGCCACGGCCTTTCATGAGGACGGCGCGGAAGTTCTCCTCGAGGACTTTCTGGACGAGGGGGATGTCCTTGTCGATGAGCTGCTCCTGGAGGTTGATGGTGTGGGTGGAAATCACGGCCTTGCGTTTCGTCTCCAAGCCGTGGAGGACGGCGGGCACGAGGTAGGCCAGCGATTTCCCGACGCCGGTGCCGGCCTCGACGACGAGGGCGCGGGACTCGGTGAGGGCGGACGCGATGCGCACGGCCATCTCCTGCTGCTGCGGGCGGTATTCGAAGTCGGGCGAGACGGAGAGCGGGCCGTCGTCGGCGAAGAAACCCCGCATCCGCTCCGGGAGCGGTGCCCGCGCGGATGCGAGGGTGGTTTCCGGGATGTGCGGCGGGTTCTCCATTTCGGGGCCGCACCGATACCGCAGGCATCGGAAAAGCCCAAACGCATTTTCATCCACAGCCTCCGCGGCCCACCTTGACCTCTCCGCAATCCCCGCGAAAGTGATCCCGCCGGCCATTTCCTTCCCGATGCAGTTACCGCGATCCATTCTCAGACAAACCGGGCGTTTCATCGCGCCTCCGTTCCGCTGGATCACGGGCTCGCGGGACGCCGTTTTCTACCTCGCGGCCGCGGGTGCGGCGCTCATCGGCGGGCTGTTCTTCGTCCATTCCTCGCGGGTCTACTTCACCGATCCCTTCCCGGGCAACGTCGAGACCCTGCCCGTATTCCTTCATGTCCGGAAGTATGCCTTCCTCCTGATGTGGGGTCTCCTGCCCGCCTTCATGCTTGCCCTGATCCGCTTTCGCCTCCGGCGGCCGATCATCCCGGTGCTGGTCGCCAGTCTTCTCGTCTTCGCGATCTGGGCCAGCAGCGAGTTCTTCCTCTCCGACGCGGCGATCCTCGAATCGCTCGGGGTTGAAACCGCGCCACTCGAAACTTTTTTCCGGCTCATCCTCACCGGCGGGCTCATTCTCAGCCCTCCCCTGCTGATGATCCTTTACGCGCGCTGTCCCACGCTCGACCGCTATCTGCTGCGGCAGTTCCTCATTCCCTTCGCCTTCTGTTTCGTCGGCTTCATCGCCATCTGGCTCATCATCGATTTGAGTGACAACGTGGGCGATTTCAATAAGAGCGGGGCCAAGTTCCTGGACGTCCTCCGCTTCTACATCGTGCAGATTCCCCAGATCGTGGTGCTCATCCTGCCCGTCACGCTTCTCCTCGCGCTGCTCTACTCGCTCAGCAAGATGTCGAAGTCGAACGAGATCATCTCGATGCTCACGGCGGGCAAGAGCCTCCATCGCATCCTGCGTCCGGTCTTCTTCGTCGGCATCTATTCCTCCCTGATCTCCCTCGCCTTGAACTACGAGTGGGCACCCCAGGCCCAGGGAACTAAGGAGACGATCCACGAATCCATCACTCGCAGCGGCAAGGGCTCGAACGCCGGCTCGATCACGGCCCAGCTTTTCCGGAATCGCACCGACAACCGCACCTGGTTCGCGGGCCGCATCCCCTTCGACTTGAGCCGCGGAGAGAAGATCGTCGATGTCTGGGTCTTCCAGGAAGACGAGATCGGCCATCTGAAAACCGCCTACCACGCCGAAAAAGCCGCTTGGATACCCCACCACATCGATTACAACAATCAGCCCACCTGGCTCTTTCGATCCACCACCATCATCGATCCCACCAATCCGGATCCGGCATTGCGGCGCGTTTACGAACCCGGTGACATCTTCCTTCCCGGCTGGTCGGAGACGCCGTGGAAACTCCTCAGCGGAAACGTCTCCGCCGATCACCTGGGCGTCCCGGCCCTCGCCTTCCACCTTCGCACGAACGCGAAACTCCCCGAAAAGACCCGCGCCCGCTACCTCACCCACTGGCACAGCCGCTGGGCGGCGCCCTGGAGTTGCCTCGTCATCGTCCTCTTCGCCGCCCCCCTCGGGATCGTCTACTCCCGCCGCAGCGTTCTCAGCGGCGTCGCCTACTGCATCTTCATTTTCTTCGGCTCCATCTTCTGCACGCATCTCTGCCTCGCCCTCGGGCAAGGCGCCTACATTTCGCCCTTCGCGGGCGCGTGGGCCACGAACATCCTCATTGGCGTCCTCGGCCTGCTCCTGCTCCACTTCCGCTCCCGCAACAAGGAGTTTCCCCGACCGACCCCGGCCAACCTGAAAGGCCTCTTCACAAGGAAACGCCGACGCCGCACCCACGGGCGTGCTAGCACCGAACGGCCGGAATTCATTTGAACTCCCGACGCTGAAACTCTAAACCCGTACACCGTAAACTTTCCCGAATGTCCATCACCCAAGACTGGAGAATCCGCTCCCGCTCCCATACCTGCCACCGGTCCGGCCGTCCCTTCGCTGACGGCGAGGTTTTTTACACCGCCCTTTTTGAATCCGAGGAGGAGGAAGGCCGCTTCGAGCGCCGCGACCTCGCGGCCGAGGTCTGGGAAGAAGCTCGCGCGGAGTGGAATCCCTTCTCCTTTTGGCGTTCAACCTACGAGGCTCCCGTCGAGGATGACCGCCCGCAGGTGGTGGCGAAGGAAAGCGCCGAGTCCCTTCTTCGCCGCCTGATCGACGAGGACGAGGCCCATACAGAGAACGCGCGCTACATCCTTGCCGTGATGCTCGAGAGAAAAAAAACGCTCCGGGAAACCGATGTCCGGGAAAACGGGGAGAGCCTCCTCCGCATCTACGAACAGCCGAAAAGCGGCGAGGTTTTCATCGTGAAGGATCCCCAGCTTCACCTCGACGAGATCGAACTCATTCAGGAAAGCGTCCTCGAGCTCCTCAATGGAGGGGGAAAGCCTGCGGGCACAACACCGGAGGCTGGAGCCGACAGGGAGTCCGGGGTCGGGCACGCGGAGCCGCGCGTGGATTTGGAACAACCGGAAGTCGAGTCGCCGGCTCCCTGAGGCGTCCGCGGCACGTCCCGCTCCCGCCCCATCTTCCTCCTCCCGGTGCTCAGGGGGCGGAAATCGTCTCGGCATCACCACCGTCACACTCGCGAAGAATCCGGCCCGCATCAAGGTGCGCGGCGATATCGAGTGGAACGAAGACATTCGCATCGCCCGCGATGCCCGCCGGAACCTTCACGCTCAGCCGAAGGAGTCCACCGCTCGCACTGTGGCTTATGGCCAGCGTCGTCGCGTTATCCGTCACCACCGTGCTTCCCGAACCCGCGCTCCCCGCTGCCATCCACCCCACGCCGTCCGTGCTGACCTGCGCCGAATAGACCAGCCCGTCCGCGAGGGCGCCAGGATTCTTCCGCAACGTCCAGGTGGCTCCGTTGCCCGTATCCACCGGCAAAGGCAGCGCATCGGGCTTTGTTCCTTGAAGTCCCAGCATGAACTCCACCACGTTCGCTACCCCATCTCCGTCATCGTCTCCCGTCGGGCCTCCCTTGAGCCCCAATGCCGAAGCCCACTGGCTGTAGTTCGACGCCACCATGATCGGCTGGAGGAAATCATAACTGTCAATGCCAGCGTCGTTGGTGAAGACGATCGCTTTCTGCGCTGCGGTCAAGCGTTCCTCGTTTCCGTTGGGACTCATCAGATTGTTCCCGTTCGACGCGACGTGATCCAGTCCGAGGTTGTGCCCGATCTCGTGGGCGATGACGCCCGCGATCACATCGCGACCGGATTCGAAGGTCAGCAACTCATCCCCCACGTGGATCGCCATCCCGTTGCCGTCAATATAAGCATAGCCATTGGACGTGAAAACACTCGTCCGACTGAAGGCGGGCACGATATCAACGAAAAACGCGTTCAGGACAATCGCGTTCGCGCTCTTCGGCGGGGTTCCCGCACCATTGCGGATCGCCGAAAGGTCGCCGCTCGGGCGCATGGCGGTCTCGTAGTTTCCCGGTGTACCATCGAGGGCGAAGGCGCTCGTGTACTCGACCGGCGGCAGCCAATCGATGCGCACCCCCGCCTGCGCCCAGATCGCGTTGATCTGCGCCTTGATGTAGGCCTCCTCGGCAGCGACGCCGAAAAAAGCGGCACGCGCCCCGGCCGCATTCTTCGCGAGGATCGGCTGAATCTGCACCCGATGCGTCAGCGGCAGCGGCGCGTTCACCACCACCACGGCGTCCACCGACGTCACCGAAAGGGAAAGGAGTAAAGGAAGCTTCCGGATGATCACACGCCGATCATAGGGCAGGCATCGACTCACCGCAAACGGCGTCTGGCATCCTCACTCCTGATTCCGAATACCACCGACGCTTCGAGCCCGATCGGATGGGCCCACAGAACCTCGGATCCAGCCTTGCAACGTCGCCGTTTCACCCGCCCGCCGCGGAATCGCCAGCCCCCAACCGCGAAGAGCCTGCCCGGGAAACGTCGTCCGACTCCTCCGGCCGGTCACCCTATCCCCATCCTCCTCGTCGGAGACCTCCGCCACGCATCAAGGGGAAACAGATCCGGAAATCTCACATTCCCGCTCCATCACCTGCCTCGCCTCCCGCCCGCGTCGGGAAGCGCGGTGGGAGGCGAGGCGCAGCGATTGATCGGAGTGGTTTCCATAGAATTTGACCCGGAGGGCATTCTCGGTTATGAGAAGGCACCGAGAGCGCTCAGAGGCTCTCGTTTTTTTAAATTCCTCCCAATTTAAACCGCAAATTCGTCCTCCATGAGTTTCCGTATCCCTTTCAAGCGCGTGAACTGGATCACCTCCAGTTTCCTTATTGGTACTGCCCTCATCGCCCTCATTGGCGCTCCCATCTATCTTTTTCATTACGGGCTGGATTGGTTCCAGTTCGGCATGTTCTTCTTCTACCTCTGTGCCACGATGATGAGCATCACCGTTGGCTACCATCGGCTTTTCTCCCACCTCGCCTTCAAGGCCAAGACACCGGTAAAGTTCTTCACCCTCGTTTTCGGGGCCTGTGCCTTCGAAA
>JAHEDC010000340.1 GCA_024641425.1 Verrucomicrobiales bacterium
CCGTCCTGCTCGTCACGGGCGGCGCGTCTCAATTCGCCCAGTCTTCCGGTGCCATCGCCGCCACCCTCGCCGCACTGGGCATCGCCACCCTGCGGAAACCGAAGAACGCCGGACTCCCGGCAGCAACCGCGCTCGGAGCCATGCTCCTCGCCTTCCTCGCCTGGTCGGGCTGGCTCTTCGCCGAGATCCGCCCCGCCATGGCCGCCCTCCTTTTTCTAAGCCCCGCCGTCGCGTTCGCCGCCCGCTTCCTCCCGCTCCCCCGCCAGCGCCCGATCCTCGTCCTCCTCTGGGACGGACTCGCCGCGACCCTCGCCGTCGCGCCCCTCCTCACCCTCGTCCTCATCGACTACACGGCCAGCGGACTGGGCGACTCGGAGGGGTATTGAGCCGAAAAATCGCGTTAGATGTCGCGGTTTCGCTCGGTCTTTATCCAGCGTATCCTTTTCCGTTCCATGCCCGTTTCCCGATCCGACATCCCCACGCCGGCCCTCCTCGTCCTGACGCTCTGCGTGTTCGCGACGAACGGATTCGCCGCGCACGGCACGCCCGAGCAACTCGCCTTTTTTGAGTCCAACGTCCGCCCCGTCCTCGCCGAGAACTGCCTCGAATGCCACGGCGCGAAGAAACAGCAGGCCAGCCTCCGCCTCGATTCACGGGAGGCCTTCCTCAAGGGCAGCGACCACGGCCCCGTCGTCGTCGAGGGCCACCCCGGCGCGAGCAAGCTCATCAAGGCCATCCAGCACGAGGGCGACCTAAAGATGCCAGACAAGGCGGACAAACTCGCCGACACCCAGATCACCGACCTTATCCGTTGGATCGAAATGGGCCTCCCCTGGCCGGATGAACCGGAACCCGTCGCCGTCGCCAGCATCGACGAAAAAGCGAAATCCCATTGGGCCTTCCAGCCCCTCGTCGCCCCGCCCGTCCCCGCCGTCGCGAACGCCGCCTGGCCCCGCGGTGACCTCGATCGTTTCGTCCTCGCCAAGTTGGAAGCGAAAAACATGACGCCCTCGCCCGAAGTCGACGCCCGCACCCTCATCCTCCGCGCCCACGCCGACCTCCTCGGCTTCCCTCCCAGCTACGAGGAAGTCGACGCCTTCGTGAAGGAATCCGCCACCGACAAGGACGGTGCCTACGCCCGCCTCCTCGACCGCCTCCTCGCCTCCCCCCACTACGGCGAACGCTGGGGCCGCTTCTGGCTCGACATTGCCCGTTACGCCGACAGCAAGGGCTACGTCTTTCAGGAAGAACGCCGCTATCCCTTCGCCTACACCTACCGCGACTGGGTCATCGACGCCCACAACAGCGACCTTCCCTACGACCGATTCCTCACCTACCAGCTCGCCGCCGACAAGTCCATCGACCCGAACGACGAGGCCAACCGCAAGCATCTCGCCGCCATGGGCTTCCTCACCGTCGGCCGCCGCTTCCTCAATCGCCAGCCCGACATCATCGACGACCGCATCGATGTCGTGAGCCGCGGCATGCAGGGCCTAACCGTCGCCTGCGCTCGGTGCCACGATCACAAATTCGACCCCATCCCGACCGCCGATTACTATTCGCTCTACGGCGTGTTCGCGAGTTCGAACGAACCCGGCGACGACGCCAAGCCCGTCATCGGCGACCCGAAGGACGCCGCCGCCTACGAGAAATTCCAGCAGGATCTCGCGGCCCTCGAGGGCGAGGTCACGCAGTTCCTGCAGACGAAACGCGACGCCGCCCGCTCCGGCTCTCAGATCGCCCTTTATCTCGAATCGGCCGCCGAAGGTTGGGACAACGCAGAGCAAGCGCGCATCGTTTCCGATCAACGGAACATTTACCCGCGCCTCACCGACAAATGGATCGCCTTCCTCCGGCAATCCGCCGCCGCGAACGATCCCGGTCTCGCCCTCTGGCACGCCCTCCGCGTTCTCCCCGCTGAGAATTTCACCGCCGCCGCGACCGCGAAGATCGCCGAACTGCGCGCCGCGAACGCCGCCAATTCGCACATCCTGACCTTCTTCGAGTCCAATCCTCCCGCGTCTCCTCTCGATTTCCATCAGAAGTTTGCCGATCTCCTCGCCGAAGCCTCTGCGAAAGGTGAAAGCGGCAGCCCTGAAGAGCTGGCCCTCCGCGCGCCACTCGTTTCCTCGGAAAGCCCGGTCAACTTCGAGCCCGCGGAAGTCGAAGGTTACTTTAATCGGAAGCACCGCGACGAACTCCGAAACATCCGCAACCGCATCGACGCCCTCCGCGCGAACTCCCCCGGTGCCCCCCCCCGCGCGATGGTCATGAAGGATAACGACCAACCCACCGAACCGGTCATCTTCAAGCGCGGCAATCCCGATCTCCGCGGCGACGCGGTGCCGCGCCAGTTCCTCAAAGTCCTCTCCGGCGAGAGCCGCCAGCCCTTCGCCGATGGCAGCGGCCGCCTCGACCTCGCGAAGGCCATCGTCGCCCCGTCCAATCCCCTCACCCCGCGCGTCATGGCGAACCGCATCTGGGCCGCCCATTTCAACAGTTCCCTTGTCGAGACCCCGAGCGATTTCGGTCTCCAGTGCCCCGCGCCCGAGCAGCGCGCCCTTCTCGACTGGCTCGCCATCCAGTTCCGCGACGGCGGCTGGTCGATGAAGGACCTGCACCGCACCATCATGCTCTCCTCGACCTATCGACAGTGCAGCGACCACCGGCCAGAATACGCGACCCTCGATCCTGAGAACCGACTCTTCCACCGTATGAACCGCCGACGCCTCGAATTCGAGGCCCTGCGCGATTCCCTCCTCAAGGTCACCGGAAACATCGATCTCACCGTCGGCGGGCACGCCGTCGACATCACCGCGCAGCCCTTCAGCCACCGCCGTTCCGTCTACGGCTTCATCGACCGGCAAAATCTCCCCAACCTCTTCCGCACCTTCGATTTTGCCAGCCCCGACACCCACAGCCCCCGACGCCACAGCACGACCGTTCCACAGCAGGCCCTCTTCATGATGAACAGCGCCTTCGCCATCGAGCAGGCGAAGGCGATCACGAACGACGAGGGTTTCCGCGCCCAACCCGACGATCCCTCCCGCGTCGCCTGGCTCTATCGCCGCATCTTCGCCCGCTCGCCCGACGACGACGAACGCGCCCTCGGCGTCGCGTTCGTTTCCGCCGGCGATCCCCAGACCCCCACCGCCTGGCTCTACGGCTACGGCACCTACGACGAGTCGGAGAAAGTGACCCGCTTCACCCGCTTTCCGCATTGGACGAGCCAGTCTTGGCAGGGGGGCGAAGTCGTCCCCGATCCCGAGATCGGCTGGGCCACCGTTCAGGCGAACGGCGGCCATCCCGGCAACGACCAGAACCACGCCACCATCCTCCGCTGGATCGCCACCCGCGACGCCACCGTCGAGATCGCGGGCGAACTGCATCGGGCCAGCATGGAAGGCGACGGCGTCCGCGCCCGCGTCGTCTCGAACCGCTTCGGCCTCCTCGCCTCGTGGGACGTCCTCCCCGGCCAGAAAGTCCCCACTCCCGTCCCGGCCTTCGAAGTGCGCGAAGGCGACGTCATCGACTTCCTCGTTGATTGCCGCGAAAACTCCGGCTTCGACAGCTACCATTGGGATCCGAAGATCCAGCCCCTCAACGAAGGCAAACCCCTCACCGAAGCCGCCGCCGAATTCGCCGGCCCCATCGACATCAACGCCTGGCAACGCTACGCCCAAGCCCTCCTCTCCTCCAACGAGTTCCTCTTCGTCGACTAACAGCTTCTGCTTCTTACTTCTAAGTTCATCCTTCTAACTTCCCTTGCTACTTGATCTCCCTGATCCCTCACCCTTCCTTACTACTTGATCCCCCTGATTCCTGCCACTTCCTTGCTACTTGATCCCCTGATCCCTGCCACTTTCCCTCCAAAAGATGCATTCCCCCAACCCCGCTCATAACTTCTACACCCGCCGGGATTTCCTCACCCGCTCCGGCCTGGGTCTCGGCGCGCTCGCGCTGGGAAGCTTCTTCCGCGAGGGCCTCGAGGCCGCACCGGCGGAATCAATGAATCCCCTCGCCCTGCGCGACCCCCATTTCCCCGGCAAGGCCAAGCGCGTCATCCAGTTCTTTCTCAACGGCGGCCCGTCGCAGGTCGACACCTTCGATCCGAAACCAAAGCTCACCGAATATCACGGGAAGCCCGTCCCGATGGATCTTCGCACCGAGCGGCGCACCGGCGCCGCCTACCGCTCGCCTTACACGTTCAAAAAACACGGCCAGAGCGGCCTTGAGGTCAGCGAGATTTTCCCCCACGTCGGCTCCTGCGCCGACGACCTCTGTGTCATCCGCTCGATGCACGCCGACGTGCCGAACCACGAGCCTTCGCTCCTCCTCATGAACTGCGGCGAGTCCCGCCTCGTCCGCCCGAGCGTCGGTTCGTGGGTCACCTACGGCCTCGGATCGGAAAACCAGAACCTGCCCGGCTTCATCGTCATGTGTCCCGGCGGCTACCCGATCCAGGAATCGCAGAACTGGCAGTCCGGCTTCCTTCCCGGTGCCTACCAGGGGACATATATCGACACCAAGAACGTCGAGATCGAGAAGCTGATCGAGAACATCAACAACAAGCACATCCCGACCCGCGAACAGCGCCGCCAGCTCGACCTCCTCCACGTCCTCAACGAGCGCCACGCCGCCAAGCGCCAGCAGGAAGCCGCCCTTGAATCCCGCGTCCAATCCTTCGAACTCGCCTACCGGATGCAGATGGACGCCACCGACGCCTTCGACATCAATCGCGAGCCCGAACACATCCGGAAAATGTACGGCGATGGCGTCCACGGTCGCCAGACCCTCATCGCCCGCCGCCTCCTCGAGCGCGGCGTCCGCTACGTGCAACTCTGGCACGGCGAAGGCCAGCCCTGGGACAACCACGACGACATCGAGCCCAACCACCGTCGCCTCGCCGGCGAGATCGACCAACCGATCGGTGCCCTCCTCAAGGATCTCAAGCAACGCGGCATGCTCGAAGACACGCTTGTCATCTGGGGCGGCGAATTCGGCCGCACTCCGACCGTCGAACTCCCCACCCCCGGCTCGAACGCCGGCAAGCAAAACGGCCGCGACCACAACCATTACGGCTTTACGATGTGGCTCGCCGGCGGCGGCGCGAAAGGCGGCCACATCCACGGCGCGACCGACGACTTCGGCTTCAAGGCCGAGCAGGATCCCGTCCACGTCCACGACCTCCACGCCACGATCCTAAAACTACTTGGCTTCGACCACGAGCACCTCACCTACCGCTACGCCGGCCGCGACTTCCGCCTCACCGACGTCGAAGGCAAGGTCGTCCAAGACCTCATCGCATAGCCGAAACACGGATCCGAGAATCCGTCGTCCGTCGTAGCGGGGGCATCCTGCCCCCCTGTGCCGAGGGCTTCCAGCCCCCAAGGCTCCCCCGCTCGCATTCCAGCCCCAGATAGGGAAGAAGTCCGCCCCCAAAGCAGCAAGCCGCCGAGTAGGAAGAGAAGCCCCCGTCCACCTCATCCTCTTCCCTGCCGACCGCGTCCCCCGTCAAACCAAAGGCAAAACAACCCATCACGTTCCCCCGCAACCTTTTTTCCACAATGGGTTCCCCAATGGGTTTGACCCCTCCTACGAACTACCATGAAGACCATTCGCCTGCTGCCCCTGCTGCTGTGCCTCCTCTGCGGAGGCTGCTCGACCTACGAGATCCCCGTCGTGCGCCCCTCGACCTGGAATCCAGACAAGCTGCGCGCCGCCGCTGTCGGACTCTCGTCGAAGTATCACACGAAGACGATACTGACCATCGTGGGTGAGCGGGGCGATCCCGTGAGGCTGGACCCCTGGCCGCTCACCGACGAGAAATGGCGGGACAATATCCTCCAAATTCCCAAGAAAGGCAGCGAGGACTGGAACTGGGATGCGGGGACGACGGCGCGGATCCGCATCCACTTATCGGATGGGCCAGGAAACCTCATCGTCGCGGACATCGAGTACGTGAAGGACGGGAAGGTTGTGGCCAAGTGGCATAAGAGCGGAGGCTTCGAACTTTTCGGCTACTACCGTGACATGAAGAAGCTCGGCATCTATATCCCGTGAAGACAATCCGCCTGCTGCCCTTGCTGCTGTGCCTCCTCTGCAGGAAAGCATAGAAAGACAGTAGTTGGAAAATACTTGCGGAGGAGGAAAGGTCGAGAAAGGTGTCAGGACGGAGAAAGGTGTCAGGACGGAGAAAGGTGTCAGGACGGAGAAAGGTGTCAGGACGAAATATTTGCAGAATCGTGGCAGTGTCTCCCATTGTGCGGGTGTGGCCGGGCGGCGAGATCACCTTCCCACTCTACCTTCCATTTTATGGAGGCGTGAGATGAAGCGTTAAGCTTCTAAGGCCATGGCAAGCGCCTGGGGGAGAATAGCGCAGCCGACCTTTTCACTTGCTGCAATCCGCGAACCCCAAGGCTCCCCCGCTCGCATACCAGCGCCAGGTATGGCATAGGTTCGCCGCATGGAACCCACCGCCTCTCCCGCCTTCGAGCTCCCCGGAACCGAATTTCTTTTCTCGCTCCTCATCTCGCAGATCCCGATCCTCCTCGGCATCACCCTGCTGGCCGTCGCCGTTCGACCCGGCCACCCTCCCTTCCGCGCGGTCCTCGGTCGTAACCTCCTCGTCTGGCTTGTCGCGACCGTCGTCTACGGACTGATCGGCTTCGCCATCATGTATCCCGGCGAGGCGAAACCCGATCTCCTCCTCCATTGGAAATCCCTCTTCGGCGACGGCTCCTCGGGAATGACCTTCGCCATCGACGTTCTGATGCAAGCCTGCTTCTGCGCCGCGTCCGCCCTTCTCATCGCCGCCGCCCTTCCCGAAACCCGCGGCCACTGGCTGGCCCTGCTCTTCACTCTCGTTTTCGGCGCCGTCCTCTATCCCGTCTTCGGAAGCTGGCACTGGGGCGGCGGCTGGCTCGCGCGAAAAGGTTTCGAAGATTTCGCCGGTGGCACCACCATCTACGGCACCGCCAGCGCGGCCTCCCTCGTCTGCGCGTTCCTTTTCCGTGAAAAGGCAAGCGTCTCCCCCGATTCGACCCGACCCCTGGCGCTTCCATGGCTTCTCGCCGTCGCCTTTCTTTGGTTCCTCCCCAGCGTCCTCGCCCTCGCGGATCGTGCGACGAACGGCAGCGGTTCCTGGACCTATCCGCCCGTCCAGTTCGCTCTCGATTCCTCGACCCTCGCCGCCGGACTCGGCGCGCTTTTCCTCAGCCTCGCTCTCCTCCGCCGGGTCTGCGTCCCCTCCGTCGTCACGGCCATGTTCGCCGGCTTGGCGACCGCGACCGCCGCCGCCGACTCGCTTCCCGTGGCCACCCTCGCGCTCATCGCCTGCC
>JAHEDC010000715.1 GCA_024641425.1 Verrucomicrobiales bacterium
GCAAGATCTATCACATGGGGGTGCCGGGCGATATCGAGTCGGGGAGCGATGGCGCGGACGATCCCGCGTCGTGGACCGAGAGATTCAACAGTCCGGGGCCGGAATGGAAGGCTCCGGGAGTGGGGGAGACGCTCGAAGGAAACCCCCAGGGCAAAAGGCCGGTGGTCGGAGGCAACACTTTCGTGGTGGTCGAGGCGGAAGGCGACGATCTTGTGCATTCGGACGGAAGGACAGCGGCGAAGGCGGTCGAACTGATCGGGAGTCATGCGAAGGAGCCGTTCTTCCTCGCGGTGGGCTTTGTCCGTCCGCACGTGCCCTTCGTTGCGCCGAAAGGGTACTTCGAGCCCTTCCTGCCTTACGACGGCCTGCCCCTCCCGGAGAAGTTGCCGGGGGATTGGGATGACATCCCGAAGGCGGGCATCAACTACAAGACCAGCGTGAACATGAAGATGGACGCGCGTCGGCAACGGAAAGCGGTGGGCGGGTATTATGCGGCGGTTGCCTACATGGACGCGCAAGTAGGAAAGGTGCTCGATGCCCTTGAGCAGTCCGGGGCAGCGGATCATACGATCATCATTTTCACCAGCGACCACGGGTATCATTTGGGAGAGCACGACTTCTGGGCGAAGGTCAGTCTGCGCGACGAGTCGGCGATGGTGCCGCTCATCATCAAGGTGCCCGGCAAGCAACCGGCCGTCTGTCACTCGTTCGTCGAGTTACTCGATTTGTATCCGACGGTGGCGAACCTCTGCGGGCTGGAAGTTCCCGCGCGGCTCCAGGGAAAGGATATCTCCGCGATGTTCGACGATCCCAAGCAATCAGTAAGGGAGACGGCCTTCAGTGTCGCGCCGTCGAGTAAGGGATTCCTTCTTAGGGAAGATCGATGGGCCTATATTCAATATGGCGAGGATGCGGCGCAGGGTATCGAGCTCTTCGACATGAAGGCGGATCCGAAGCAATTCACCAACCTCGCGATGAAGCCCGAATTCGCCGCAACCGTGGATGCCTTCAAGGCGAAGATGGCGGCCAAGATGAAAGCGATTCGTGCCAATGATCTGGGCCGGAAATGACAGCGAATCTGCCCGAGGCCGCCGCCCGCCGCATGTCCATTCACCTCCTTATGAAACGATCTCTTTTTCTCTACGCGACGGCGCTTTTCTGCTCGTCCGTCTTGGCGGAGGATAAGAACGACACGCTTCTCTTTTACGGAAATTCCATGGTCGAGCGTCTGCTTGAGCATGGCGAAATGGAGGCCCGTCTGCAACTGGCGGAGCCGGGCATTCACGTGCGCAGTCTCGCCTGGACAGGGGACGAAGTGGGCTATCGCCTCCGTCCCGAAGGTTATGCCGAGCACATGAAGAACCTGCTCGTGAAGTGGCCCGCCAGCACCGTGGTCCTCGGCTACGGAATGAACGAGTCCTTCGCCGGCCCGGCGGGACTGGCGGATTTCCGCGCGGCCTACGATGCTTACCTTGGACAGATCGCGCGGCTTCATCCGGGGGCGAAGATTGTGTTGCTTTCGCCGACCGCCATCGAGGGTCGTCCCGACGTCGCTCTCTACGCCAAGTCCATCGCCGAAATCGCGAACGACCATGGCGCGCGGTATGTGGATCTGTATACCCCCAGCGCGGCCACGACGGGAATGACCGCCAACGGGATCCACCTGAATGAGAAGGGCAATCGCGAAATGGCGAAGATCATTGCGGCGGCGCTCGGTGGGAAGGGGTTGTTGGAAATGGATCCGCAGCGCGTTGCGGAGGTCGCGAAAGCGGCCGCGGAGGAGCAGCGATGGGTCGCTCAGGTTGTACGTCCGAAGAACACGGTCGTCTATTTCGGCGTGCGCAAGCGACCGGACGAATATGCGGCTGAAATGCCACGCTATCATGCGATGATCGCGCAGGCGGAGGCGATCGTGCACCAGATGGCACGGGAACCCGGAAAGCCCTTCGAAAGTTATCCGAAGCCCTCCTTGCCTCCAATGCCGGAAGGCCGCGGCCATGACGACGGAGCGCGCACGGGAGTGATCAAGGCGCCC
>JAHEDC010000341.1 GCA_024641425.1 Verrucomicrobiales bacterium
CTCGTACCCTCCGAACCACACCGTTCCGTCGGCACCGGGATGCACGCACATCACAATGTTCTCCGGGAGTCCGTCGCCCGTGTCAATGGTCACCCAGGCGGTGCCATCCGTGTGAAACACCCCTTCCTGGGTCGCCACCCAGATGCTGTTGTCGGCGGCTAGCGCGAGATCCAGGCAATTGAGGTTTCTCAGCCATGCCCCATCCTTCGGCCAGGGTGCGAATTCCCCGCCATCCAGCCGGAAGACACCCGCGCTCGTTGCGGAAAGCGCCGACCCGTCTGGCAGGGACAAGAGGGCATTCACGCGCACCTCGCCCAGGACGCCACCGAATGCCCGTTCACACGGAAACTCCGTCCATTTTCCGAAATCCCACCCGGGAGCACTTCCCGGTTCATAGCGCCAGATCGAAGTGGCGCTTTCACCCATTAGGCTCCCGAACCACATCACGCCATCGCGACCTGCCTCCACGAAACGTACCGCGCCGATGTTCTGGGCGGGTTCATCGGGTCGGCCGAGGACATACGCGCCCTTGTCCCCCCCATACCAGAGTTCGCCGGTGGTCGCGCGCGCCATCGCACTGGCGGCGCCGGAATTCTCCATGGGCGTGAATCCCAACCGCCCGGTCACCGCCGATCCGGGGGCGAAACGCACGATCGAAAGATCCCAGTCGGCTACCAGCAAGGCACCATCCCGATCCACATACAGGTCAGCAGGCCGCGTGCCGGACAATCCATCGTCGCGGGTCACTTTCACCATTTTCGTCCCGTCGAAACGCGAGAGTTTCGCGTTTTCGTTTCCCTTCCTTACCAGCACCCAGACGTCGCTGTCGGAGGTGGAGGCGATCTGCCGCACCGCACCCGAATCCAGCCCATCCGCCTCGCCCAGCAAGGTCAGGGAACTGGGATCGAAATGGGAAACGCCGCTGAACGTGCCGGCCCAGACGCCACCCCTTGGATCAAGGTGGAAGCTAGTCACCGCGCCCGAGGCCAATCCGTCCGCCGGACCGAAGGCGACGAAGGATTCGCCGTCGTAACGCAGCACCCCGGGATTCCGGAAATCTCCCATGCCAGGCGAATATCCCGCGATCCAGATGGCGCCGTCGGCATCCTGCGCGATGCCGCGGATGGTGAGAGGCGGCAATCCGTCATCAACGCCGAGCGAGGTGAAGGCGGTCTTCGGTGGCGTGCTGCCGTCCGAATCCTCCGTCCTCCCGCCGCGGAGACGCGAGACCCCACCCATGGCGGTTCCGAACCACATCGCCCCGTCCGCCGCCTCATGGATAGCGGTCACCGCCCCCGAGGCCAGTCCGTCCGATGGGGTGAAGGCGCGGTCCTTGACCGCCGGATCGAGGAGAGTGGAAATCGCTGTCACTCCGTCTTCCGTTCCGATCCAGAGATTGCCCTTCGAATCGGGTGCCAAGGAGAAGACGGCATTCCCGAAAAGAGGAGCCTCCCGCTCGCCCCGGCCCACTTCCGCGCAATCCCAGAGCGCCACCAGACCAGGCTCGTCCCCGTTCAGCGGGGCGTCCATGGCTTCCCGGATCGCATCCTCCGACAGCGCCTTCCGCCACACGCGCACGTCGCGCACCTCGCCCTTCCAATAACGCTCGCGGAACTCCGGATCTCCGGTGTCGGCTCCGGCGTCCCTGCCGAGGACAAAGGGAGTGCCCAGAGTCATCACGCCATGAGGCGTGGTATTGGTCGCCGATTTCAAGCCGTCGGTGGTCCCCAGATAGAGGGTTGCTTCCGCAGGCCGCACGACGACCGCCACAAAACACCACCGGCCTACCGGCAGGTTCAGGCCGGAATCCCAATTGTAGGTTTCTGGCAGATTCCGCCACGTATACCGCAACCGGGTACCCGATTTGTCCACGTGAAGGCCAAAGACATCCTCGCCCGCGCCCCGCACACTGAGAATGTGGGCTTCCGAGACCTGAATCGCGTCCGTCCTGATCCACGCGGTCGCGGTCAGGGTTTCGCCCTTGAGATTCAGCGGCGGCGCTTCGGCGTAGGCGGTCACGCCATCAAGTTCGAGCACGGTTGCCTTCGCAAAGGCAACTACCGGACGCCGGGCCTCGACGATCCCCGCCCGTCCGACCAGTGTCCCGTCGTGACCGTTCGGCGTGAGGTCGCGGGCGGTTCCGTCGTCGAAATTCCACAGACCAACCAGCCCGGGCTCATTTCCCTGCAGTTTCCGGTTCATGTTATCCCGGATCTCCTCCGCGCTACGTGCGGTTCCCCACACCCGCACCTCGTCCATCTGCCCATCCAGATCGCGGTAGGCCGGTTCGCCTTCCCTCCAATTGTTTCGCCCCAGGTAATTGTGACTTCCACTCCCGATCGCCGCGAAACTACCGGTGAAGGGCATCGCCCCAACCACACTGCCGTTCAGGTAGAGTTTCGCCCCGCCTTTGCCCGAGACGGCGGCAAGGTGCACCCATTCCCCGGCACGCACGGCGTTGGGAACGGGGAACTGGTGGGCGATCGCGCCCTTCTCCCAGATCTCGAACCGCAGCGTGCCGCTGGGAGGGTCGGTCTCGCCCACGATCATGGAGTGGAAGTCGCCTCCGAAATCGAAGAACCGGGAATCCAGTCCAAAGGCACGCCATTGCATCCAGCCCTCCACCGTAGCCTCGGTGAGGTCGTTGAAGATATCCGGTGGCAGTTCCACGCAGCTTCCGTCCCCGTCGAGGCTGAGCACCTTCTCTCTCCTCTCCGCCACCCCCTCGGACGGGGACGCCGGGAGGACGTCCTCGCCAAAGCGCGCCGCCCCCATCGAGATCGCATCGCGCCCGCCCGGCGTGAGATCCCTCACGCTCTCGGCCGACGTCCTGCGCGTCGAGATGATCCTCCGCTCCTCGGCCCTTCCCGACGGTGGATCGATGTAACACAGGCCGGCGTAAGTTCCGACCCACAAGCGCCCGCTCGTATCCTTGGCCAAGGCCGTGATCCCGTCCGACGGCAGACCATCCGCCGTCGTGAATACGCGCGTTATCGAGGGAACCGCCTTCGGATCATAAAGGCACAGCCCCTTTTCAGTGCCGAACCACATCCGCCCCTCCCCATCCTCATCGATGCACGGAATGTTGCCAACCGGAAGGCCATCTTCGGTCGCGATGGTGGAAAACAGTCGGCCATCGAAGCGCGCCGCGCCGTTACTGGTTCCTAACCAGAGGGCACCGTCCGCCGCCTGGAAGACCGCGGAAATGAAATCCGAAGGCAGTCCGTCCTGGTGCGCGTAGCTTGTCCAGCGGCCCTGCTTGAAGGGGGCGAGCGTAAAATCGAGGTTTGACTGCTGTTTTCCCTGCTCGACGGGCACCTCCCGGCCCTGCTCCCACTCGACGAAGCCACCAGGAATATGGGCCCGCAGGGTGTAAGCCCCCGGGAATGCCTTGGGAAAGCGGAAACGCCCCCGCGCGTCGGCGATTGTCGTCAGCGGGATAGGCACGCCGCGTTCGTGAAAAAGCACGCCCGCCGGAATCACTTCCTTTGCATGCCCTTCCCGGGACCAGGCGAGCCGTACCCCGTCCCTTCCGCCGTTGTTGTAGAACTCCAGCAGGATTTCGTGGTCCCCCGCCTCGAGCACCGCTGTGGTGGATCGCTCCATGTCGTCAAGCGTGGTGCTGGAAGCGAACGAACCCGGCCCCACGGGAACGAACGGCCTGCCGTCGAGGGCCAGGCGCCCGTAGTCGTTGGCGGAAACATAAAGGGTATATTCCCCGGCCTCCTCAAGGTGCAGCAAGCCCTGCCACCGCGCGTAGAAAGGGGTTCTGATCGGGGAATCCGTGCCGGCGATCCCGTTGTTCATCAACGGGAAATCCACTAGCGCGTCGGTTCGCCTCAGCGTCGGCGGCCCGATCTCTTCCAACTCCGGGAAGTCAGGCACCGAAGCCATGTTGAAGAATTCCGCCGACAGGCCCGGAAGGAGCCGCGGTTCGTCGGATGCGTGCACCGGGAGCGCCTGCACTACCACGGTGGGCACTGGACTGCCGTCCACCGTTCGAAGGCGCCCGGAGAGCGGCGCGGCATCCCGCAACACGAGCGTGGTCGAAGGCGGGTTCTCACCGGGTACGATACTCGCCGACACCGAGGAAAGATCCCCCAACTCCGCCGAAACGCGCGCTCTCTCTTCCGACTCCGGAAAGAAGAACGCGAAGCTTCCGGCCAAATCCGACTCCGTGTCATAATGCATGTCTCCGACATCGGCCCGGACACGCGCGCCGGGCATTGCCCGTCCATCGGCATCGACGGTGAATCCCGAAAGATACGTCCAGTTGGAAATCCCGCGACGGTCTTCCGGAAGGGGTTCCGGCACAATCGAGGCCGTGCCGACCAGTTCGCCATCGAAACCGTTCGGGGTGGCATCCTTCCCGGGCCGGGCCGAGTCGTCGAAGTTCCAGAGCGCCACCAATCCCTCCTCCCGGCCACCCAGCCGCTGAAACTGGGTGGCGCGAATCTCCTCGCCCGTGCGCGCCCTCGCCCAGACGCGGACTTCATCCAAATTACCGGTCAAGCGCCCGCCTCCGCCTTCCCATTGTCCCAGCATGGCAGGGCTCTCGGCGGCCAGGTCGCGGAAACTCTTCGAGCTCGCCCTTTTGGCCGCGAGTGTTCCATTCAGATACAATTTCGTTTCACGGGTTCCTATGGTGACGGCCACGTGGGACCAGTCGTTTGCCGTCAGCACACCGCGCACCCCAAGATTCTGGTACCCGTGATTACCGGGGTCAAATACCCAAAAACTCAAATCCGGGCCAGCGATGTCCTTTTGGAGGCCAAGGTCCTGACCGGCTCTCCCGTAATTGAAAATCCGCTGCTGCGGACCGTCGATCGTTCCAAGGCGCACCCACGCCTCGATCGTCGCCTCGTGCAAGCCGGCGAACATCCCCGCCGGCAACTTCACATAGCCAGCCTGGCCGTCGAGCGCGAGAACGTGATTCTCGGTCGCGGCCTCGTCCGCGGAGAGCGAAAGGAACGGCATCCGAATCGTCAATCCGATCGCTGGCGTGTCCGCCTTGACCCTGAAGACCCGTCCCTCCTCAAAGCCGATCGGCCCCCGCGGCGAAGCCGCGCGCAACCTGTAGTCGCCGTCGGGCACCCGGCGCAGCGCGAAGGCACCCGTCGCATCGCTCACCGAAAACGCGGCGACCGTGTCATCGTCCGCGCGCACCGCCTCCACTTTCACGCCGGGTTGCGGCCCGCCCTCCGCATCGAGGACGTTTCCGGAAAAACGCAGCGTGTCGCGCAGTTGCAGGTCGATCCTGTTCTCTCCCGGAGCAAGGGGCGATTCCGCGGATTCCGCGGCCACATCGAAAAACACGGCCTCGACCCGGTATGGTTCCTCGTTTACCCCGGCGAGCAGAAAGTAACTCCCGTCCGCGCCCGATCTGACGGAACCAAGGCTTTCCGTGCCCTGCAACAACCGCACTTCGGCCTCGGGCAGTACCCTTCCCTCCGCATCCGTCGTCAGGCCCGTGATCGTCGCGATCGCTCCGGCTCCGGCCCTCGCCAGCCCCCAGACCCCCGCCGTCGCTGCCGGGACGATCCGTGCCTTACCCTGGAGTTCTCCATCGTGGCCACCCTTACTCGAATCCCGGGCGGTTCCATCGTCGAAACTCCACAAGCCGATCAGCCCGGGCTCGTCGCCATCGAGCCGCCGGGCCAGGTTTCCGCGGACTTCCTCCACTGTGCGCTCCGTGTTCCACACCCGTACATCGTCGACGTAGCCGATCCAGTATTCCCCTCCCGATTCCGCGCTCGCCCCCCATTGACGCCCGATTCGGAATGTTCCGGATTCGGGAAGCACGTCCAGGTTCGCGGAACGCTTTACCGCGAGATTCCCATCGATGTAGAGCGCGGCCCCTCCGCTTCCCCGGGCAAACGCGAAGTGATGCCACCCCCCGTAGGGGAAGATCCCCTCCGGCGTCGTATCCCCGACCCGCAAAACTCCCTCCGGCGTCGTGCCGAGATAGAACTGCCGGTCCTGGGCCACGATGGCCCGGAGGGAGCGTTGGCCCGGGCTTTCCGCATAGACCCAGCACTCAACGGTGTAATCCTCAGAGGTGGGGATGATCGCCGTGCCCGTCTCCACCGAGCCTTCACCGTCTAAGGCAAGCACGCTGCCTGCGAAGAGGTAGGCGGGCCGAGAGAGCGCGGAATTCTCGCCCCTGCTGGACCGGACCATGGCATCCCCGACAAGACGGCCATCGCGGTGCCCCGGTGAAGCGTCACGTCCTGGCGCCTCCGCGTCGTCGAAATTCCACAACGCCACCAAGCCCTCCTCGTCACCCGTGAATTTCCGCGCCAGGTTGTCGCGCAACTGTTCCACCGTGCGCGCCGTCTTCCACACCCGCACTTCCGCCAGTTCGCCATCGAAAGGCGAATCGTCCGCACCGCCGGTCGTCATCTGCCCGAGCCGCCCGGTAACTTCGCCATCGAGGTGCTTGAAACCGTCCTCGTAGGGGTTGCTCGCCACCTCGTTGCCGTTGACATAGAGGCGCATCCCCTCACTGTCCGCGACCGCCGCGACATGCATCCATTCGCCTAGCTTCAGCGCGTCCGTCGCCACGGCTCTCTTCCATTCCTCCCCCGAAGGAATGAGGACGAACCAAAGCGTGGTGGTGCCGCGTTCGGTCATCAGCGCGAAGTGCCGGCCTTCCTTGTCGCATGTCACGATGCGCTGGTAGTGGTCTTGCACCCCGTTCAATTTCACCCACGCCTCTACGGTTCCCTCGATGCGGCTGTCGAAGAGGCCGGGCGGCAACTCCATGTAGCTTCCCTTTTTCGCCAGCACCAAAATTCCGCCCCCATCCGCGGAGGAGGACACGTTCGCCGCACCGACGGAATCCGTGGTTCCCTGCGCAGCCAAACCCGCGATCGCCGCACGAAGAAACGCGCAGCAGACCAGCAGTCCCGGGAGGTTGCGGATTCCAAAACGTAGTCCTCCCGCGACCGGCTCCTCGAACACTTGCAGCTCCTCCGCTGGGGGGGTTCTGGTTACAGTCATTGTTTTCGCCTGCATCCCGATATCCGAGGCAGGATTCGGAATTAAGAATGTGATCAGTCTCCTCGTTCGGATCAAGACTATTCTGGGAATTCCGCAAGATTTCCTCGATGCCCCGACGCCCCGACGCCCCGTCCCTAAACCCGCACAAAGATGCGCCGCCGGTACATCCACCACAGGAACAACCACAGCACGAGCAGCACCAAGCCACGCTCCAGGGCCGGCACCCAGATCCCGCCGAAGGACGCGAAGACATCGTCGCCGAAATGGATGCGGATTTGCTGCTTGATGAAACCTCCGCACAACTGCCAGAGACAGTACATCGTGATCGG
>JAHEDC010000716.1 GCA_024641425.1 Verrucomicrobiales bacterium
GATGACTTCCGTAAGGGAGAATGCTGCGCGGAGATGGCGGGGTGACGTGGTGGTTTTCATTGCCCTAAGGACTCGCATAAAGACGAACCTCCCTTTCTTTCAATAAGCGATCGTCCCGTTCGGACCGGAAAGGGGCACCTTAACGAGGGTCGCGATACTTGTGGGCAGAGTCACATCGTAGCCGCCCGGCATGAAGTCGGTCTTGTTCGAAGGAGCGAAGGCGAGGAAGGGGGCCAGCGTCTCGTAGCGGAGTTGCGGTGTGTTCTTCGTCGCCCAAATCGTGTTCGCATTCGTGCGCCCGACAGCCTGGATGAAGGCGGCCATCGACATGTTGATCGCCTCTGCGCGCGAAATGGCCATGTCCTCCTCCGCTTTCTGCTTCACGGCGACGATATTCGGGATGGCGAGGAAAGTTATGACGCCGATGATGGCGACGGCGGCAAGGACCTCGACGAGGGAAAAGGCATTTCGAATGGGACGCTTCATGGATTTGATGGATTGGAATGGATCGGAGGAATCGGGCTATTCAGAAAAGAGCTCTACCTTCGGATAAGGTGCCTTGTTCGTCGCCGTCACATCCGGCCAGTCGGTGAGGACGAGGTATTTCTTGATCTTTTTCATGGAGGCACTGCGAACCTTGGTCCCGTCCGTGGTGTAGGCGGTGAAATGGTCGTAAGTGCCGCTGTCGAGGTAATCTTTAACCAACTCCAGGCGCTCGAGTGCCGTTCGCTTGGTTCCAACCGCCTTGAAATTGTAGAGGGCCTTGGCTGTCGCCACGGTCGTGGTCCCCGAGACCTTCCCGGAAATCCAGTTCGACACCGCGGACTGAATGGTCGCTTGCTGTTGCCGGGCCATGACGTCGCGGGCATCGTAGGAGGCATTCGAGAAAGCGCTGATGACAAGGGCGGCCATGACCGAGATGATGGCGATGACCATCAGCATCTCGATGAGGGAAAAGGCAGCCCGACGGGATTTCATAAGGGTCTTCATGACAAGGGATCAGGGAAAGGAAACTTCGCCTCGCCAAAGGCGGGCAGGATGAAGCGGGAAATGCGACTAACTATCAGGAAATCCGTGATTTTCTTCCGCTTGCGGAAGAGCCCTCCAGCCCGATTTGGACTGGAGGGCTCCAACCCGGATCAGCTGATCCGGAGCACTAGCACCTCCGATCAGGGGGTGTAGGTGAGCGAGTTGTCCGTCGAGTTGTAGGTAAGCTTGGCCGCGGCAAGGGCCTGCTCAGCAGCGGACATCGTGACCTTGAACTGTGTGGTGCCGAAACCGGAGGCAGCGTCTCCATAGACTCCACCGTTCAACACTGCGACGCAGCCATCCGCATCGGCAGTCGCCGGGGAGAGGGTAGCACCGGCGGCCTGGGCGGAGGCCCACACCGAAGCAGCGCTCTGCGCGTTACGCTTGGCCTTGTTCTCTTTGGCCTGCGTGGTCATGTTGCCGATCGTCGGCACGGCGATCGCGGCCATGATGCCGATAACGGCGATGACGACGAGCATTTCAACCAAGCTGAAGCCAGCCTTGAGGATGTTGTTCTTTTTAAGTGCGGTTTTCATTCTATTCTATTTCTGGTTTGTTTATTTATAGCGTTATTATTGAACGCCATGAAAGATATGATAATTATAGCCTGTATGCAAATATTATTTTAATAATTATGGTTTTTATTTTTGAGGGGCACTCCAGAAGGAAAAAGGGCGCGCCCGTAATCGGACGCGCCCTTTTCTCGGCCCCTTGCATTCCTGATAGGAACACGGCCCCCCGCCCTACTTGCCCTTCGGCAGGATGACGCTGCTGAGATTGAAGACCGGCGAGTAGATCGCATAGACAAGGAACCCAACAATCACGCCGAGAACCACCATTGTGAGCGGCTCCATCAGTTTGTCGATCTGGCCGGCCACGTTCTCGAGTTCCTCCTCGTAATCGGCGGCAACCTCGTCGAGCATCTCCGTCGCGGAGCCGGTCTCCCCCGCGATGTCCATGATCCCGCAGATAACCCGCCCGTCCTCGCC
>JAHEDC010000342.1 GCA_024641425.1 Verrucomicrobiales bacterium
GAGGCCATGGCGGCGAGGAAGAGCGGGGTGGAAGCCGTGAGGGGAAGGGCGAGGGGAAAGACTTAGGCGCTTGCGTGGAAACGGGGGCTTGTTAGAGTGGGGCGATGCATGAAATCAAGGATACCGTTCGCTCCACCGTCCATATCGGCTTCGATGGTCGGGTGCATAAGACCTTCCGGGGAACCGACGCCGACAAACGCTTCGCCCGCGAAGTCGAGGTGCTGAAGTATCTGGAGGCCTGCGGCTGTGATTTTGTTCCTCAGGTCATCGAGTCCGACGAGAAAACGCTCTATCTCGTCACGACGAACTGCGGGCAGCCGGCGGATGCGATCAGCGATGAAAAGGCGGCCACGCTTTTCAAGGAATTGCGCGACGACTACGGGGTGGCCCATGGCGACGAATTCTCCCGGAACATCACCTACGATCCGAAGCGCGGCCGGTTTTGCGTCATCGACTTCGAACTGGCGACGATTGTCGAGCCCCACGAAGTGCCCGAAGGCGGCGGAGGGCGGGGCAAAACGCTCCGTTGGAGTGGCGAATCGCGCTCGGGTAGCCGGAAGGAAGAGAATGACGACACCTTTGTCATTTTCGCCTGCAAGGACGAGAAGGGTGAACGCATGCAGGATTCGGGAACCGGGACCCTCGTCGGGCAGGACATCGTCTGCGCGGTAAGCGATGGCATGGGAGGGGGGCAGGCCGGGCATCTGGCGAGCCGGCTTATTCTAATCAAGTTGAGTCGCTTCATCCCACGCACCCTCATCGGGGCCGCGCGCGCGCCGGATGATTACTTCCTCTCCTGTCTCGCCTATGCCGTGGAGCAGGTGCACCGCGAATTGAACCGGCAAGGGGCCGAAGACGCGGCGATGACCGGCATGGGCGCGACCCTCAGCCTCGCCTGGTTCTCGCCGGGCCGGATTCATTGCGCCCACATCGGCGATAGCAGGATCTACCGTTACCGAAAAGGGAAACTGGAGCAACTCACGCGCGACCACACCTTCGCCCACGCGCAGCTCCGGCGCGGAGAGATCAGCGAACGCCTCTTCCGCACGCATCCGCGGCGCGCGGCCCTTTGCGAGGTGCTTGGCGGGCAGCACGCCACCGCCATGCCGGACCTTTTCACCGAGAAGAGCGAGCCAGGCGACCGCTACCTGCTCTGCACCGATGGCCTCATCGACGGACTCTGGGACTGGAAGATCGAGGAAGCCTTCGCCGCCGGGGGCAGCGTCGACGATGTCCGCGAACATCTTATCGAGGGAGCGGTTTCCCTTGCGGGAGTCGACGACACCTCGCTCGTGGTTGCTGAGCTTGCCTGAGGGCGGGGACGGTTAATGTTCGCTGCGATAGAGGGCACCCATCCGGGGAACGCCCTGATGATGGGTGACGCTGGAATCACGGAAGGTGACGGGAATGGTCTGTCCTTCGCGGGCCACTTGGAAGTGAAGATGGGGGAGCAAGCTTCGCCCGACGTTACCGCTTTCGCCGAGGATTGCGCCCTGTTTCACGCTCTCGCCCACGGCGACCCTCGCTCCGCCCTTCCGGAGATGGAGATAGCTGGCATGGGTGCCGTCTCCATGGTCGACGACGATCCGGTTGTTGGGCATCCGGTTGCCGCGTCCGTCATGGTGGTCAATCACGGTGGTCACTCTTCCGCCACGGGCGGCGCGAACCTTCGAGCCGACGGGCATCACGAAATCCCATGCGTGGATGCCGTCACCCGGATGGTGGCTTGCGATGCCCCGGTTACCCTGGATGCAGAAACGGACCACCCCGGAATCCCAAGGGAGAACATAGGGGGAATTCTCTGCCGGGGGGTAAGTCCGCAAATCCTCCGGCCCCGTGAGGGAGCCTACGATGGCGAGCGCGATCTGGAGAAGAAGCATGGGGTGAGGAGGTAATCGGGGCAAGGAGCAGGAATCCGAAGGGAGGTCGGCTGGTATCAATCGAGCCGGATGATCTTCCTTGCGTTGCCGGAGAAGATCTTCGCACGTGTGGCCGGTTCGGGAACGAGTTGGCGGATCAAGGCGATCGTACCGGCCCCACTGCAGGCAGCGCCTTTTCCCTCGCTGTCATTGCAGTCGGTTCCGAGGAGGAGCTTATCCTGGTGGCGATCGAGGAAAGCGATGGCCTGTTCGCGATCGCGGGTGAGGGCGTTCTGACCCGAGCCGGCCGAAAGGTCGCCGAACATATTCGGGTATTCGGCGAGCCAGCGGTCGCTCAGCCCGCCGGGTGTGACCGATGTCTTCGGATAGAGCTCCTCGGGTTTGTGTGCCTTGTCGATGTATCCCCACCAGGTCTGGGCGTGTCCGATGAAGTTCACGGTCGGGAATTTCTCCAGCATGGTGTGAAATCGCTCGAAGCCCAGATTGTAGGTTTCATGCTGGAAATGAAGGAGGACGGGTACGTTGTGATCGCGGGCGATCCGGTAGACATCCTGCATGGGTTCGGAATCACAGGCGATATTGAATTTTTGCTCGCCGATTCCGAGTGCGCCTTTCTTCAGCCATTCCTCAAGAGTCTTCCGCGCCTCCGGTATGTCGGGCACCTCGTTGGCGAAGTAGACGTAGCGATCGGGATGAAGCGCCGCGATACGGGCAGCGGCGGCGGTGCCGAAGATCCGTGCGGCGAGGCCGTTCGATTTCCCCATGTGGGTCGAGGCCCGGGTGAGTTCGGTGCCGGAAGGAAGGAGCACGGTGCGCGTGACCCCCATCGCGTCCTGGTGGCGGAGCAGATCCGGATCAAGGCGACCGGAATAGTTCACGTGCTGGTGGATATCGATGATTTCCTCCGGACGAGATGCCGTTTCGGAGTGGAGAAGAGTCGGCACGGTCGCGAGGCCGGTGGTGGCGAGAAAGTGTCGTCGCTTCATCATGCGGTGCAGTATGATGGGGTGACGATGACAAGACAATCCCTAATCCTCATCCTCGCGATTGGTGGCGCGCTCACGGACGGCGCGTGGGCGGTCGAACCCGAGGTTGATCCGGCGGAACTGCCCCGTATTCCGGCCGTGGAGCCGGAGGACGCTGTCGACACCTTCGAGTTGCGCGAGGGTTTCGCGCTCAGGCTTGCGGCGTGCGAACCCGAGGTGAAGGATCCCATCGCGATCACGTTTGATGCGGACGGGAGACTTTTCGTGGTCGAGATGCGCGACTATCCGGAACGTCGCGAGGAGGCGCTCGGTCGCATCCGGCTGCTGGAGGACAGGGATGGGGACGGTGTCTACGAAACGTCGACCGTCTTCGCGGATTCCCTGAAATGGCCGACGTCGGTCACCTGCTATGACGGGGGTGTCTTCGCCGTCGTCACGCCGGATATCCTCTATCTCAAAGATACGGACGGCGATGGCGTCGCGGACACGTGCGAGGTCGCGTTCACCGGACTGGCATTCGGAGTGCCGGTGGAGAAGTGGAACATGGAGGGGCTGGCCAACGGGCTTCAATGGGGGCCTGACAACCGGATCTGGGGGTCGAGTTCGACGAGCGGCGGCAAACTCCATCGTGTGGGTCAAGGGTCTGCCGGGGCGATTGATCTCGGAGGGTGTGATTTTTCCTTTGATCCGAAGACGAGGGAACTGCGGGCGGAGAATGGCGGAGGTCAGAACGGGATGGGATTCGATGCCTACGGACGGCGTTATCTGACAAGCAATAGCCGACATCTCATGGCCGTGATGTGGGAAAAGGCATGGAATCCGGCGGAACAGAACGGCGCGCTTCCGGCTGCCCTTGTCTCGATCGCGGTCGATGGCGATGCGGCCCCGGTCTTCCGGATCAGTCCGGATGAACCGTGGCGGATTGTCCGTACGCGCTGGCGGGTGGCGGGAGTCGTTGGAGGGCCGGTGGAGGGAGGGGGACGCGTGTCGGGCTATTTCACGGGAGCCTCGGGAGTGACCATCTACAACGGTGACGCCTACGGGGCGGGCTTCACTGGAAATGCTTTCATCGCCGATGTCGGAAGCAATCTCGTGCACCGGAAGATCCTTCGGCAATCCTCTGGCGGACGTGGGGTCGCGATGGAGGCAGCGCGACCCGAAGACGAACGTGATCGGGAGTTTCTAGCTTCGCGCGACAATTGGTTCCGCCCGACAAATTTCGCCAACGCGCCGGACGGCTGCCTCTATGTCGTGGACATGTATCGCGAGGTCATCGAGCATCCCTGGTCGCTACCGGAATCGATCAAGAAACATCTCGACCTCTATGCCGGAACGGAACGCGGGCGGATCTATCGGATTGAACCCGAAGCATTCGAACGCCGCACGCCCCCCCGACTATCCGCTCTGACGAATGACGCACTCGCGGCGCTGCTCGGTCACGCGAACGGCTGGCATCGGGAGACGGCCCAGCGGGTGCTCTGGGAACGCGGCGACAAGCGGGCGGGAGCGGGTTGGGCGAGAATCCCGGAGCCCGGGTCACCTTTCGGGCGCTTTCGCGCCCTCCTCGCCCGACGCGCGGAACGTGGGGGGAACCCATGGCGGGAAAGCGCGAAGCTGGCGGAAGTGGAACCGCGTGATCCCTGGTTGGACGCGGCCCTCCTGAACAGATTGGTTGATCCTGCAGATGCGGCGGCCCTCTGGGGCGAAGTGGTCGTGCGACGGCAGAGTGGCGCGTCACTGCGGGTGCCGCTGGCCCATCAGATAGGGCACACGGGCGGTATTGAAGACGTACGGACGGTCCTGGAGAACGATCCCGCACGCGGACTCCCCCCGGAACGTGTTCGAGTGGCCGCCGCACTTGCGGGCGGGCTCGTGGAATCGGGGCATTGGTCGGCTGAGGCCCGCCGAATGTTCTCGGAGCTGGGATTTCCCGCTCTCGCCTTGTCGGTGGCGCGGGATCCGGAGGCCGGTGAAGGCGCGCGCACGGCTGCGGTTCGTCTCGCCGGAAATCTCGGATTCGCGGGAGAAATGGTGGCTTTCCTCGGCGAGGGGCAGCCGATGGCGGTCCGTCTCGCCGTGCTGGAGACCCTGAGCGGCAGCGAGCGGGGAAACTACTCCAAGGCGGTGCTCGGGGCATGGGGAAGCATGGAATCCCGATTGCGCGCGGCTGCCTTCGCGATCTTGAGAGCGGAGGACGGTGGAAAAGGTCTGCTTGCGTTGATGGAGGCGATCGAGGCGGGTGGTATCGAGGTCGATACCCTGCCTCCCGGCGCGCTCGCGACCTTGAGGGAGCATCGCGAGTTGGAAGTTCGTCGGATGGCGGCGCGGGTTTTGCCGGATGCGGGCGCCGAGACTCGGCAGGCGGTGATCGCGCGATTCGCGGGTGCGCTGACGCTGCCGGGCGATTCGAAACGGGGTGCGGCGCTTTACGGGCAATTCTGCTCCGGATGTCATCGCGCGGGAGGAAAAGGCTTTGCCGCCGGACCGGACATGGAGAGCTTCAAAGGGGCCGGACGGGAGTCCATCCTGACGAGCATCCTGGATCCGAACCTCCAGGTCGCCCCGCAATTCGTGGCCTACACCGTTGAACTGCACGGAGGTGATGTCCAGGCTGGCATTCTCGCGCGCGAGACGACGACGGAACTGACGGTACGGCAGCCGTTCGGGATTGAGCGCACCATTCCGAGGTCGGAGGTTGCAGGAATGAGAAGCGCGGGCCGTTCCCTCATGCCGGAAGGCCTCGAAGGAGCGTTCACTCCGGAGGCCATGGCCGACCTCCTCGCCTATGTGGAATCCCTCTGAACGTCCGCCCCTCGATTTCTCGATCCTCGGGCACCGGAATGGGATCTTACCCACTCGGATTCGTCGAGGCAACCCGACGAGACTGCCGTCAGAACTCCGGGGTCGGAGACGGGATGGGGTGAAACTTGAAGAAGAGGATCGTGAAAGCGGCGAAGGCAAGGAAGGAGGCCCAGTAGAAGGGAATGAGAATGTGCATCTCCGCGAATTGACCGGCGATGAGGGTGCCGAGGATACGGGAGGTGCCAATGACGGTCATGGCGTAGACGCCTTGGATGGAATTCCGGAAGGAGTCGCCGGCGATGCGATTGAGATACATTACGGGAACCACGATAAGGGCGAGGATCTCAAGGCCGTGGACGAGCTGGATCAGGATGCCGGTGAGAGCGCCCGGGAAAACGGCGAGGGCCAGCATGCGCAAGGCCATGGCGAGCAGTCCGGCAAGCATGATGCCGCGGAGCCGGAGTTTCGAGCGCAGGCGTTCGAGATTGAGGATGTAAAAGATCTCGAAGAAGACGCCGATGATGATGATGAAGCCGACCCAGTTGTCGCGGACACCACCCACTTCCTTAAGATAGAGGGGAAAATACATGTAATAAACGGGTGTGGCGAGACCCGCGAGGAAGACGCCGATGGTGAAGAAACGGGCGTTCGGTGAAAAGAGGGCGCGGAGGGCGTCCATGCTTGGGAGCTGGCGCTTCGCGGCCGCTTCGCGCATGAGGCGCGGTGAAGGCTTCGGAAGGAAGAAGGTCGTCGCGATGGCGATGGCGCAGAAGAAGAGGGCGCTGAAGAGAACGGAACCCTTCAGCGAGGTCATGCGAATGAGCGCCATGAAGAAGACGCTGGGAATCATGTAGCCGATCGTGCCCCAGACGCGGATGCTGTTGTAGTTTGTCAGCGGCAACTGCCGCTGCTCTTCCTCGCGGCGGCGGGCTGCGAAGAAGATTCCGTCGAGCAGCGGAATGACAGGGGTGTAACAGATGTTATAAAGCGCGTAGAAGACGATGGTCATGGTCACGCCCTCGCAGGAATAGAAGGTAAAGAGCATCCCCGTGGCGATGACGGTCGCGGCCGCGACGATGCGGCGGGAATCGACACGGGTGTCGGCGAGGAGCGTGAGAAGCGTGGGCGCGATGATGTGGCCGAGCCCCGCGAGGGAGAAAGCGAAGCTGATCTCCTGGTTCGAGAAGCCTTTGACCTCCTTGAAGAAAACGGGGAGCAAGGGAACGAGCGCGCCGATGACGGCGTAGGAGATGGCGAATTGGAAGCGGATGAGGTTCATCCAGGGAAGGGGTCAACGGTCCTCGGTCAAAGTGGGATTCATCCTATTCGTCGTACGGGGCCTATAGGGGGGGCGGATTGACGACGTTGGTGGGCGAACCAATGAGGAAGGCTTCGATATTGGCGGCGACACCGTCGAGGAGACGGGTGCGGGCTTCGCGGGAGGTCCAGGCCGTGTGTGGGGTGATGAGGATGTTCGGGAGGGTCGCGGCGGCCTGCAGGAGGGGGTGATCGGGGGCAGGGGGCTCGGTCCGGAGAACGTCGAGACCAGCGCCAGCGATACGCTTCGTCTGGAGGGCATAGAGGAGAGCGGT
>JAHEDC010000717.1 GCA_024641425.1 Verrucomicrobiales bacterium
TTCAGCGAAGACTCCACGTCGCCGTAGCCTCGGGCGACCAGATTCCGCCGCACCGTTTTCGCGATGGAGGCGTTCCTCAGCGGCGGCAGCACGAGCGTGATGAACAGGATGGCAGCGACCCCGAGCAGGGCAAGGATGGGAAGGATCGGCTTTCTCTTCATGGGGTGTTAATAGGGCGATTTGTAAGGATTATCAAAATATAAATGAATATTGATAATTTAGTAATTATACACAGTTGAAATGAAACTCAATCTCGACTTTGCAAAGTTTTTTCGGCTATGGTGCGGGGATTCCGGAGATGGCTCGTTCGTGGGCGTTCCGGAGCAGAATCAGCCTAGAAAAGCCATGCAAGCATCCGAAAAGAACACCATCTCGCCGAGCCGCCGCCGTTTCCTGAAAACCGCCGGGCTTGGAACCGCTGGAACCGTCCTCGGGTTTCCGAATCTCCTGCTCGCCCAGAAGTCCGGGTCCGGACTCCCGGTGGTCGGGGAAGGGGAGCACCAGTACGAGTGCCACCACCACTGGGGCAAGCTGCCCGAGGGCTACACGTACGGCGGGGCCTCGCACGGGGTCGCGGTCGATAGCGCGGGGCTCGTTTACGTGACGCACCACGGCAATCCGGGCTCGATCTTCGTTTTTGATCCCGAGGGGAATTTCGTCCGCGCCATGGGTGATCTCCACACTTTCGGCGGGCAGGGGAACGGGCATGGGATTGACATCCGGAAGGAAGCGGAGGGGGAATTCCTCTATCTTTCCTCGGATGCCGATCCTCGGCAGAAGGTGCTCGGGGTGGCCAAGATGACACTGAAGGGCGAGACGGTCTGGCAGGCGGGCGTCCCTTTCGAGTGTGGAAAATACAACGCGCAGGCTCCCGCGTTTCGCCCGACGAACATCAGTTTCCACCCCGATGGCGGCTTCTACGTCGGCGATGGATACGGGAGCAACCTCATCCACCACTACGACGCGAACGGGAAATACCTGAGCACTTTCGGGGGAACGGGCACCGATCCGGGGCTATTCAAGACGCCGCATGGACAATGGCTGGACGAGCGCGATGGCACGCCGAAGATCGCGATCTGCGACCGCGCGAACGCGCGCCTGCAGTACATGAGTCTCGAAGGCGAGCATCTCAGCTTCGTCGAGGGCCTGCTCTTCCCGGCTGATATCGACATCCGTGGCGAGGTCATGATGGTGCCGGATCTGCATTGCCGGATCACCCTTTTCGACAAGGCCAACAAGGTCATCACGCAGCTTGGCGAGGATCCGGAGTGGCGGAAACTTGCGCTCGATGGCATGAGGATGCGCAACCAACCCGATAAGTGGTTGCCGGGCAAATTCGTCCATCCGCACGACGCCTGCTTCGACAAGGACGGGAACATCTTCGTCGCCGAGTGGGTGAATACGGGACGGGTTTCCTTCCTGAAGAAAATCGTCTGAGGCGGGCCCATGCCAAAGGTTGATCCGGTCGTCGTGACCTTGCCCACTCCGCTCTGGGAACGGCTCCGCGACTACCCGATCGACGATCCCGGTGCCGGGTTTCCCTTTTCCAGACGCCTCGCCCGTGAGAACGGCTGGTCGCCGGACTACGCCGCGCGCGTCATTCTCGAATACAAGCGCTTCCTCTATCTCTGCGCCGAGGCCGGACATCCGGTGACGCCCTCGGATGAGGTCGATTAGGCCTGGCATTTGCATCTCTGCTACACGCGCTCGTATTGGGACGAAGTCTGCGGCAGCCTTATCGGGCGACCGATCCATCACGGGCCGACGCGGGGCGGAGCGGCGGAGGGGGAGAAATTCGGCGACTGGTACGCGCGGACGCTCGGGAGCTACGCGACGCATTTCGGACACGCGCCGCCGCCGGACATCTGGCCCGCGTCACGGGTGCGCTTCGACGCGCGGCGGGATTTCCGGCGCATCGATGTCTCGCGCGTCCATCTGCTCCCGCGCTCCGCGAAGTGGAAGGCCGCCGCGGTGGCGGGGGCGCTCGCCTTGTGCGGTTGCACGCTTTTCG
>JAHEDC010000019.1 GCA_024641425.1 Verrucomicrobiales bacterium
GCTAGGATGGGCGGTTTCAAACACTCCCATGGACAAGCTTCGCGAAATCATCGAGCACAAGAAAACGGAGATCCAGCGCATCTTGCCGCTGGCGGAGAAGCTGCGTTTCGCGGCGGCGGAGCGGAACGAATACCGATCGCTGGAAGCGGCGCTGGACGTCGGGCCGAACCGACTCGGCCTGATCGCGGAGGTGAAGAAGGCGTCGCCGTCGGTCGGGTTGATCGCGGAGGATTTCGATCCGGTCGAGCAGGCGCTGGCCTACACCCGCGCGGGAGCCAGCGCGATCTCGGTGCTCACGGACGAGAAATATTTCCAGGGGCGCCTCGACTACCTCGTCCACATCCGGCAAATGGTCGATATCCCGCTGTTGCGGAAGGATTTCATCATCGATCCGGTGCAGATCTACGAGGCGGCGGTGGTCGGGGCGGACGCGGTACTGCTCATCGTCGCGGCGCTGGAACAGGACGACCTGAAGCGGCTTCTCGACGTGGCCCACACCTGCCAGCTCGAAGTCCTGATGGAAGTCCACAATCTTGCGGAACTCGACCGGGCGCTGGAGACGGACGCCCGGATCATCGGGGTGAACAACCGCAACCTGAAGACCTTCGAAGTGGATCTGAAGACAACGGAAGCGCTGAGCGAGGAAGTGCCGGAAGACCACATCCTCGTCAGCGAGAGCGGGATCAAGACCCCGGACGACGCGCGGTTGGTGCACGGCTGGGGAGCGGATGCGATCCTCGTGGGCGAGGCCCTGATGCGGAGCGCGGATGTGGCGGTGGCCGTGCGGGATCTGATGAACGCGCCGATGCCGGTGGAGGAGGATTGAGGGTTTACCGCCAAGTGCGCGAAGATCGCGAAGGGAACTCAAGGAAGGAGAACGTAAGTGGCTTGTCATGGAGGGGCGCCCGATGCGATGCCCAGGTCTGTGGCGAGCCTTCTCCCCCTCGCCGTTCCCGCTGTTTTGGGGTGCGGGGTGGCGTCAGGCCGAGGCCTCGGCGCGTTTCCTTCGGAGGAGCAGGATGGCGGTGACGGCGGCGATGAGGGCGAGGAAGCCGAGGGCGGAGACCCATACGAAGGCGCTCGGGCTCGTGCCGCCGGATCCGGAAATTGTTCCGGGTGGGGTGGTGGCATCGGGTGCGGCTATCGGGGACTCGCTTGGCGGCGCTTCCCGCTTCGCGATGGCCCGCACGGCGGCGCGGGCCTGGCGGCGTTCCTCGAGGTATTCGTCCTCGATCTCGTCCCACGTGCTCCCCGAACGTCTTGCCTGTCGCCAGGTAAGCTTGAGGAAAAGCTTCTGACTCTTCTCGTAGTCGGCGCGTTCCCGCGCCTCCAGTTCCTCCGGACTCAGGTTGCGGAGGGAATCGGGGCGACGCCCGGGCATTTTCGCGTCCTTGCCTTCGAACTCGTGTCGATTCTTCTCCCACCAGGCCTCGAAGAGTTCCAAGTAATGGACCTGCGCTCCCCGCATGCCTCCGCGATTGAAGTCCGAACTGAAGGTGGCCGGGGGATTGGGCAGTAGCTGTGAGAGGGCGAGGAGGGCATGCGTCCTTGGAGCACCGTAAACCTCGTCATAGTGCGCGCGAGGTGTCCGATGCCGGACTTCTTTTGAGAGGATGATTGTCATGAGGTCCCGGACGGTTTCGGGCGTAGGCATCTCAAGGGCCTTCTGCGTAGCGCCGTGGTAAATGAGCGGCTCTGGGCTGTTGAGATCCCGCCGGAGATCTTCATTATCGTAGGCAGAGGCGGCTGCGGTTAATACGAGAGCGCAACCGGCAGAGAAGATTGGAAATGATATTTTCGACCGTTCTTTCATGGGTGAACGAGGAGCCAGTCTTCGCGGCGAATCTCACAGCCAGGTCCAACATCTATGTCGGTCTCGCGGAGCATGAATGCCTCGGTGTCGGTCTCGGGGCGATGGCCGACCCTGCCCAACAAATGCCCGTATTCGTGGGCGATGACCTTCCGGACGAGTTCATGCGGAAGCCGGGTGCCGTGGGAGTTCTCCATGGTGACATACGCTTCCCGAAGCGTTGGGATATGCACCCTTCCGAGCAATTCGTCTCCGTCGTCGGGCCCGAGTTGCTTTATGATGTAGATGTCGAAATCGCGGGAGCTTCGAAGATCTCTGTCATTACGGGGGTCTACATTCGTAAAGACGAACTCCGATACGTCCAGCATTCCGTTTGTCGGTTCAATACGGTCGTACCAGGCCTCCCCAGAGTCGACGCTGAGTGTCGTATGAACGTTCGCCGCCACGCCCCAGATCTCGTTGATCACCGTTTCAATGGAAACGCCGTTTGGAACGGGGGAGGGGTCCAATTGCGGACTCCAGGTGATGATTTCCTCGCCTTCCAGCGTGATCGTTCCCCTCGCGAGATTCGAGAGGGTCCAGACGGTGAGCGTGACGTCCCTCCGTGGAAGGACGTCGATCTTGAGGCGATGGTCGGTGGTGGGAGTATCCGGAAGGGTAAGGCGTGCGCGCAACGTCGTCTCGCCGGCATCGAGACCGGTGACGGTCAGGGTGCGTTCGCTGCCTTCGAGCAATCCGGGAGCGACGGACGCGTTGGGGGCCTCGTCGATCTCGAACTCGAATTGCCCGATGACGTCGGGCGGGGCGGAGAAGATGACTTCCCGGGTGTTGTTGCCGGTCGAGCCGGCGAGGGCGGGCACCGATTGCCAGTGGGGTACGATGGTATCATCGAAGCCGTTGCAGGGGCTGGAGCCCCTGAAGCTGACGGGGACGAGGCTGGCCGTCGCGTAGGTCGAAGCTGGCCCCGAGCTGTTGGGGTCGGCTGGGCCGGTGGTCGCGTCCCCGTTCGGACCGATCTGCACCCACCATTTCCAGCTCGAGGGCACATACGGGGTAAGGGCCAGAGTAGCGGTCTGGTTGGGCACCGAAACGCTTACCAAGGAGAGGGAAAACGTGTAGTGGCGGTTACGACGAAACGCACGGACCTTGAAGGATGGGCCGGATTGCAGGGGGAGAACGCGGGAGCCGGTCTCGTGGGATTCGGACATGAATAAGAGGGAGGCATTTCCGGTGAGAACCACGGTGCCGTATTGGTATTCCTCGAAGAAGTTCCTCCCTTCCGGAGTTTCAGGGTCCGGTGACGGGCGATTCGCCAGGTCATCGGGATCGCTGCCCAGCGCATCCTCATCCCCGTCTCCGACGCCATCGCCATCGGTATCGAATTGCCAGGGGTCGAGCCCGAGTAGGATTTCCCGCCAGTCGGCGAGCTGGTCCCCGTCCGTGTCCGGTTCCTCGACGCCCAACCGGTAGAAGACTCCGTCGTTTCCGGCTGCGCCGCCCGGCGAGATTCCGAGGGGAGCAGGCACGCCGCCTCCGTTGTGGTTGAAGACGATGGCCGCGACGAAGAGATCCCTGAGGGCCGCTTCCTCGGGAGTGAGGGCGGCCTCCGCCAGGGCGGGGTCCAGGGCGTAGACTTCATTCCAGGGACGGTCGGCCCGGAGGGCGACGACCGGGGTGGGAGGCGATTCCGGTTCTCCGGGAACAGAGACGGACAGAAACTGCGGCACCGGAACGTTGATGGTGCCCGGTTCAAGGAGCACCTGTCTCCCGCCGGGCATGCTGAGGAGTTCCCGCTGGTTCTCCTGGAAGGCGCTGATGACGAAGCTCAAGGGAATGACGGGAGGTGGATCGCCGCCGTTGCCGCCTCCTCCGGGCGAACCGGGAGGTGTTTCCTGCACCCGAACGCTCGCGGTTGACCCGTTACCGTAGATTTCACCGAGGGTGACCCAGGTTCCGAGGGAGGTGCTTCGCTGGAAGTGATAGCGTTTTCCCGCGACCGTCGGCCAGGAAACCTCCGCAATGGCGTTCGTGCCATCCCAAGTCAGCGAGGGCGAGAACCCCGCTTCCACAAGTGGGCTTCCCTGAGCGGAGGTCATCGCGAGGATGAACGCGATGAGGGCCGTTTTGCCGTTTTGCCGTTTTGCCGTTTTGCCGTTTTCATCGTGCTTGCCTTGGAGGAAGTTGAACTTCGATTGCCAGGAAGATTCAAACCGATTTCCTGCCGATTGCCAAGCGAAAATCACCGGTTCGCGTCCCGAAATCCGTTTTATGGTGATCCCAGCCCGGTTTCGGATCCCCCCCGTCGCTGTTCCCTCGGCTGCGGGAGGTTATGGCTGGCAGCCGATGCCCCTCCGGATCGGTCTATGGCTTCCGGGTTTCGGTCGGAGCAGCGGGCGAGGGTCTTGGGGTGGGAGCGGCTTTCTCGAGGGCGAGTTTGGCGCCGATGACGATGAGGAAGAGGCCGAAGGCGCGGGTGAGGGTGGCGTCCTTCATCTTGTACATGAGGTCGGTGCCGTAGAGGGCGGCGATGACGGCTCCGACGGCGGCGATGCCGGCGACCCGGAAATCGACGAGGCCCATGCGGGCGTTCTTCGTTGTGGCCACGAGGGAGGTGACGATGATGACGGCGAGGGAGGTGCCGACGGCGTGCTTGAAGGGCATGTGGAGGAGCTTCATGTAGGCGGGCACCATGACGATGCCGCCGCCGACACCGAAGAGGGCGCCGGCGAGGCCGCCGAGGGCACCGATGGCGAGACCGGCGAGGATGTGGAGGATGGGCATGGGGAAGTCTTCGGTTCTAGGTGTTAAGTTTTCAGTATTGGGGTGGATTTTGCTTTCGCCAATGATGAAACCGGAATTGATTCGGGCATGATGAAAGAACTCCCGCCTGATGTGGAACGTTTGATCGATGCCGCCTTGTCCGAGGATCTGGGCGAGGGGGATGTGACCTGCGCCTTCTTCGTGCCGGAGGACTCACGATCGCGGGGCGCCGTGGTCGCGCGGGAAACCGGGGTCGTCGCGGGGATCGACGTCGCTCGGGCGGTTTTCGCGAGGATGGATCCGAAGCTGGAGGCCGTGCCGAAGAAGGTGGACGGGGATGCGGTGGCGCACGGGGATATCGTCATCGCGCTGGAGGGGGCGACGCGCTCGATCCTTTCGGCGGAGCGGACGGCGCTGAATTTCCTCCAGCGGATGAGTGGAGTCGCGACGCTGACCTCGCGCTATGTGGGGAAGACGGCGGGAACGCGCGCGGAGATCCTGGATACGCGGAAGACAATTCCGGGCTGGCGCACCCTGGACAAGGCGGCGGTGCGGGCGGGGGGCGGCACGAATCACCGGATCGGCCTCTATGACCGGGCGATGGTGAAGGACAATCACTTGCTGGCGGGCGGCCGGAAGGAGCGGACGCTCGCGGATCTCCAGGAGGCGATCCGGCGACTCCGTGAAGCGAAGCCCGGGGTGAAAGTCGAATTGGAGGCGGACCGGCTTTCGCAGGTGGAGGAATTCCTCACGCTGGAGGGCGTCGATTTCGTCCTTTTGGATAACATGATCCTCGAGGAACTGGAGGAAGCGGTGGCGATGAACGAGGCGGCGGGTCGACCGGTGTTGCTCGAAGCGAGCGGCGGGGTGAATCTCGATACGGTGGCGGGAATCGCGGCGACAGGCGTGGACTTCATTTCGGTGGGCGCACTCACCCATTCGGCGCCGGCGTTGGATCTGGCCTTGGATCTCGATCCATGATGGAAGGCGGAAGACTGGATGGCGCGGCGATCGCGGGGGCGCTGGGGTGGGATCCGGCGTCGGTGATCGTGCTCGACGAGGTGGGATCGACGAACGACTTTGTGCGGGAGCGGGCGTGTGCATTGCCCGCAGGGGCCGTTGTTTTCGCCGAAACGCAAGCGCAGGGGCGGGGACGCCGGGGGCGTCATTGGGTTTCGCCGCGTGGGGCGAATCTCCTTTTTTCCGTCCTCCTGCGACCGGAATTCGGGATGGAGAAATGGAGTCGGCTGGCGCACGTGGCGGCTTTGGCCGTCGCGCGCGGGATCGAGGCGGTGGCGCCGGAACTGGTCGCTGGAATCAAGTGGCCGAACGACGTTTTCGTGGCGGGGCGGAAGATCGCGGGCATTCTGCTGGAAAGCCATGCGGTCGGGAGCGGGACGGGCGAACGCTTTGCGGTGGCGGGCATAGGATTGAACGTGAATGGACTGGCCGGGGACTGGCCGGAGGAATTGCGGGGGGAATTGACCTCGCTTCGCGAATGTCGGGCGGACCGGGCACCGCTGGGGCGCGAGGGGGTCGCGGCGACGGTGCTGCGGGAGTTCGCGGCGCTTGTCGAAGGTGCGGCATCCGGATTTCCCGCGATGCTCGCCGAGATCACGGGCCGAAGCACCCTCGTGGGCAAATGGGTCGAAGTCACCTTGCCTGGCAAGGGAGCGTTGCGGGGGGTGGTCGCCGGCTTTGGAAGGGAAGGCGAATTGTGCTTGCGAGTGGCGGGCGAGAGCGAGCCGAGGTCATTGGCGAGTGCGGAGAGGGTTCGCGTCGTGATGGCCTGAAAGTCGTTGGATTGAGCTGGTATCGAGGGAGGAAAACGGGCGGGCGAGTCCTCGTGGCACGGCGTTCATCCGCGCTCGGAAGCGTGCTAGATTTTTGTGGAAAAACGTTCGCGTCGCCCCGACGCGGGTATTAAGGATACCGACACTTGAGTCCTCCCATGCAAGGCATTACCTCCGACAGGCCCGCCACTTTGGATCTGCGTTATCCCGTCGCGCCGGGATCGTACGACGAGATGTGGGGGAAAGGGGAGGCGCTGGTGCCGCACTGGCAGCCGCTGGCAAACGAGCTCGGCCAACTCGACGGGGAGGCGGTGGCGCGCCTCTTCTCGGTGACGAACCAGCAGATCCGGGCGAACGGAATTACCTACAATGTTGTCGGTGATCCGAATGGGCTGCACAGCCCATGGGTGCTCGATCCGCTTCCCTTGATCGTCGGTCGCGCGGATTGGGAGAAGATCGAGGCCGGACTCGTTCAGCGGGCGGAGCTCTTCAATGCGATCCTTGCTGACATCTACGGTCCGCGGGATCTGATCGCGAAAGGGGTGTTGCCTCCGGAAGTCGTATTCGCGCACCGGGGATTCCTGCGTCCCTGCGACGGCCTAGGGGGGCGGCTTGTGTTCTATGCGGCGGACCTGTCCCGGGGTCCGGACGGGCGCATGTGGGTCATCAATGACCGGACGCAGGCGCCATCCGGCAGCGGGTACGCGTTGGAAAACCGCATCATTGCCTCGCGGGTTCTTCCGGGGCCCTTCGGCGAGAGCGGGGTCCGTCGTCTGGCGGGCTACTTCCGAAGAATGCGCCGCACCCTCCGGGATCTTGCGCCGGAAACGGACCGGGAGCCGCGGATGGTCATCCTGACCCCGGGGCCCTTCAACGAGACGTATTTCGAACACGCCTACCTTGCCGCCTATCTGGGCCTGACCCTCGTCCAGAGCGACGACCTGACTGTCCGTGACGCGCGCGTGTGGCTGAAGTCTTTGCAGGGGCTCGAACCGGTCGATGTGATCGTGCGGCGGGTCGATGCCGAATACTGCGATCCCCTTGAGTTGCGCGGTGACTCGCGGCTCGGTGTTCCCGGGCTGCTTTCCGCGATCCGCGCCGGGAACGTCCTCGTGGCGAATCCCCTGGGAAGTGGCGTGTTGGAGAACCCAGGCTTGCTCGCCTTCATCGAGGGAGCGTGCCGGCATTTGCGGGGCGAAAAACTCCTGCTTCCCTCCGCCGCGACCTGGTGGTGCGGCCATAAGAAGGAGCGGGACCATGTCCTTTCGAATCTTCCCACGCTCCTCGTGAAGGGGATCCATCGCGAGCGGAATCTCGGCACCGTCATGGGATCACGGCTTTCAAAGGCCGAACTGGCGGCCTTGCGCGCCCGGATTCTCGCCGAGCCCCATCTCTACGTCGGCCAGGAGCAGGTGGCGTTCTCGACGGCGCCGGCTCTCGTCGGCGGGCACCTGGAGCCGCGGCTGTCCGTGCTCCGCTGTTTCTCGGCCGCTTCCGGGGATTCCTACGTTCTCCTTCCGGGGGGGCTGTCGCGGAGCGCTTCGAGCACAGGCGAATATATCGCGGGCGGGTCCAGTGTCTCCAAGGATACCTGGGTCGTCGGTGGCGAGGAAGAGCCCTACCAGACCCTCTGGGACACGCAGCCGGGCGAGAAGCCGGATGCCCTTTCCGAGGGGCACCACCTGCCCAGCCGCGCGGGCGAGAATCTTTTCTGGGCCGGTCGCTACGCCGAACGGGCCGACAGCATCGCGCGGCTCCTGCGGCGCGTCCTCCGCACCTACTTTGAGAGTGATCGCGCTCCCGACCAACCGGGGGGCAGGCATCTGCGCGCGCTGCTCTTCGCGCTGACCGACGTTTCCGGCAGCCTCCCGGGATTCCATGCCGAAGGCGTGGAAGGGGAAGCGCTGCTCGCAGCGCCGGAGGAGGAAATCTTCCGGCTCGTTACGGACGAGACGCATCCGGGCAGCCTAGCCTCGGTGGTGCGCTCGCTCCTTTCTTCCGCTTACGTGGTACGTGATCTTTGGTCCGCGGACACCTGGAGGGTCGTCGATGCCATCGAATCCCACTGGAAAGGGGTGATCCGGGCCAGTTCCAAGGATTACCTCCACGGTCTCCGGGCAGAATTGAACCAGCTCATTGTCAATCTCTCCGCCCTCGCCGGACTCACCGCCGAGGGCATGATCCGCGATACCGGCTGGTACCTGCTTGATCTCGGCCGACGCATCGAGCGCGGCCTCCAGGTGCTCGGGATCGTGCGCTCCACCCTGACCGGCGTAAGCGACGACGTGGCCGGGCATCTCGTCATGGAGTCCGTGCTCGACGTGTGTGACAGCCTCGTCCTTCACCGTCGGCGTTACCGGGCCCATCCCACCGTGGCCTCGCTCTTGGAACTGATCATCCTTGATGCAAGGAACCCGCGCTCGCTCATCTCCCTTGTCGAGACGCTGAACCGTCACGTCGAAATGCTGCCCCGCCGGGAAACCCCGCCACATCTCACGCGCGAGCAGCGGTGTGCCTTCGAATTGCTCGCAACGGTCAGACTCTGCGAGATCCCGAAATTGGTTCACGTCGACGAAACCGGGTTGCGGCCCGCGCTCGCCCGCTTCCTCGGCGAGGTCGCCACGTCCCTTTACGAACTCCCCACTTCCCTGACCGCGACCTATTTCAGCCACTCCGAGACCCAGGAACTCCGCGGCTGAAGTCCCGAACCACCCATGCGCTTCCGCGTCACTCACAAAACGGTCTACCAGCAGGAGGGCAGGGTCACCTTCTGTCATAACGAGGCAAGATTGACCCCGGCAAACCTCCCCTGGCAGCGCGTTCTCCTCTCGGAGATCGAGGTGACTCCCGCCCCCGCGCGATGCGACACCCGGATCGATTTTTTCGGAAACACGGTAACCTACCTCTCGATCGAGACACCGCACAAGAAACTGACCATCCTCGCGCGCAGCGAGGTCGAAATCGAGCCTCCGCACCCCGGATTGGACGTCAACGCCAGCCAGCCCTGGGAGGTCGTGGCAGACGGGCTTGCCCATTCGATCTCTCCGCCGTGGCTCGAAGCCCGGCCCTATGTCCTTGCTTCGCCCCTGGTCGCTCCCGCACCGATGCTGAGGGACTATGCGGACGCGTCGTTTCCTCCCGGTCGCCCTGTGCTCGCCGCAGTCCTCGATCTCAACGGTCGCATCTTCCGCGAGTTCACCTTCGATCCCGAGTTCTCCACCATCGCGACCCCGCTTGTCGAGGTCATGGAGAAACGCCGGGGGGTATGCCAGGATTACGCGCACGTCCTCATTGGCTGTCTTCGTTCCCTTGGTCTCGCCGCCCGCTATGTCAGCGGCTACATCGAAACCCTTCCTCCCCCCGGCAAGCCGCGCCTCCAGGGCGCCGACGCCTCCCACGCCTGGGTCGAGGCCTTTGATCCCGATCACGGCTGGATCCAGTTCGATCCCACCAACAACCAGATCCCGAAAATCCAGCACATCCTCATTGGTCGAGGGAGGGATTTCTTCGACGTCTCGCCCCTGAAGGGCATCATGATCGGCAGCGGCGGCCATAAGCTCAAGGTCGAGGTCGATGTCGAGCGGGTGCCGGTTTAACCCTCTGGGCTCTGCCTCTGGCGTTCCCAGAACATCCGCAAGCCGTCCGCGCACATTTCGGCACTGTTTATGAGCTGGTAGTCGTTCCATAACTCCCGGGGGAGTTCGGCCTGGAAAGCCCGTTCCATCTGGAAGGCAAGATAGGCGATCCGGATGGATTCGGCGTCGTCGACGCTTTCGGTGAGTGTTCGCACCAACTCCGCCGCTCCGATGACCTGGGCCCGGTAATGGGCGAGATGTTCCTCCACTGCCAACACTTCGCCGAAATGGGTCAGATAGAGTTTGGCCGGCCCCCGCTGCGCGAGCCGGTCGATGGAGATGAGATACGATTCGAGATGAAACTGGGGTGGCGCGGAAGTGATCGAAAGGTAGCGCGTCCCCCCGAGGCGCGCGCCCGCGACGTCTCCGCTGAAAACGATCTCGCCGATCGCGTAGGCGTGGTGATGGAACGCGTGTCCCGGCGTTTCGATGGCCTCGACGGTAACTCCTCCACAAGATGCCGTCTCGCCGTGCTGGAGAACGCGCACCTTTTCCTCCGGTGCGGGCAACATTTCTCCCCAAAGGACGTCGTAGGCCCCACCGAAGATGGTTCTCGCGCTGGCGACGAGCTGTGAGGGATCGATCAGGTGCCGCGCGGCCTTCGGATGGAGATAGAGTTCCGCGCCCATTCGGGCCCACCATCCGCCGGCCCCTGCATGATCAAGATGGGCATGGGTGATGAAAACCCAACGCACCGACTCGGCCGCGAATCCGAGGAGATCCATCGCGCGCAACAGGTTCCCGCGTGTCGACTCCGGTCCGGGTTCGACGAGGACGAGCCCCTCGGTGGTCTCGATGAGAAAGGCCGCGATCAGGCCCGGACGCCCTTGGAATTCGAGATCGATAGTGTGGATCCGCATCCGACGATGATGGCGCAATCGAAGGGGGAATGCTATCCTTCGGGTGGAACGGAAAACGGGGAACGAAAAAAGTCTGCAGACTCGAAGGGAGGTGGCATCCGCTGCTAACTTCCCGCCACTTTCCCAAGCCATTTCCGCAGCTTCGTCCGGGCTTCGCTCGGCCGCAGCACCCAGGCGTCGTTGTGGTTGTGGAAGCCGGTCAGGCAGAAGGTGAAGTTTCCGCGCACGCCGTATTGGCTGAACATCGCGCGCGTGGACTTGATATCGACGTTGGAGTCGGGCGAGCTGATCTCGTCGCAGATGAATTGCGGCCGGTTGCCAAGGCGCTTGAGGCGGAGGGCTGCGTAGGGCGGCTGCCAGTTCGGATAGGGCCAACCCCTGCCGGTGCCGTCGTAAACGCTGTAGGGAATGAAGGCGGACCAGAGGCGGGAAATCTCGTCGTCGTGGAGGCCGATGTAGTTGCAGGCGATGGAGCCGCGGGAGAAGCCGGTGAGGATGACGCGCGAGGGGTCGCCGCCGTATTTCGCGCAGATCCAGGGCACCGTTTTCTTGGCGTAGGCGACGGTGGAATCGGGAAGATAAGTCGGCTTGTCGCCCCACCACTTGTTCACGTTCGCGGTGCCACTGCCGTTGAGATAGGGCAGGCAGACCCAGAGGTAACTCTGCCCGGCGGTGATGCCGTAGCCGAGCTTGCTGTCCTCGACGCGCCCGGAGCAGGTGTCGCCGTGCTCGTTGCGGTAGCCGCCATTGCCGGTGTATTCGACGATGACGGGGTAGCGGCGGCCGGGCTGCCAGTCGCGGGGGAGATAGGTGACGTGGAAGACCGAGGTGCCGGCGTAGTCGGGGTGGGTTTCCTTGACGCGCTTTCCGGCCGCGGGCGCTCCGGAGGAAAGCGGGGGCACGGCGAGGTCGGGGGCGACATCGCGGATGTCGGGCGAATTCGCGGGGGTGCTCGTCGTCGCGCATCCGACGAGGGCGAGCACGGCAGCGACGGTTGGAAGTCCGGGTCGGGATCTCATCGTGCCTTATCGATACTTCGTCCACGGCTTCGGGTCAACGCCTCGCGAAGCACTTGCGGGAACGGAGTCTCAAACCACTTTCCCTGCCATCGCTTTCGACGTAGTCTTGGCTTTGTTCCGATTACCCTTCCGACCATGAATATCCAGATCGAATACTGCGCGCAGTGAAACTATCTTCCCGAGGCCACCCGTGTGGCGGCCGAACTCAAAAACGCCACCGAGGTCGAGAGCACGCTGATCGCCGGCGGCGGAGGGGTTTTCACGATCACGGTCGATGGACGGGTCGTTTACAGCAAGGCGGAGACCGGGCGCTTCCCGAAGCCGGGAGAGGCGGCCCGCGCGGCGGGGGCATGACCGCCGCCTTCCCATGACGGAGCCATCCGAATCCGGGGACGCGGTGGCGTCGCGCACCTTCCGGCTGGAACTGGTGCGGGCGGTGCCGCTCGGCATTCTGGAAACGCTCATGGCCACCTTCGCGGTGCTCATCGCGATCGAGCATTTCCACGTCGGGACCACCGGCAAGGCCCTCCTCCTCGGCGCCTCGCAAATCGGCCTCATGGCCAGCCTCGGGGCCATTCCGGCCATGCACGCGCTCGGAAGCCGGTTGACGGCGGTCTGTGGTTGGCTCGGGCTCGTCGCGGCCTGCGGGATGGTCGGGGCGGCGGTCATGAACGATTCCGCCGGGTGGTTCGTGGGCGGGGTGAGTTTCGGCTTCTTCGTCTTCATGGTGCAGACGCCGCTCCTCACCCAGATGTACCAGTCGAACTACCCCGGCCACAAGCGCGGGCGCCTTTTTTCCATCGTGGCCATCGCGCGCGGAGTGGTCGCGGTCGGGTTCGGACTCTTCGCGGGGAGCCTGCTCGACGGCGACATCGGCAACTACCGGCCGCTGCTGTGGGTCTTCGCGGCGGCGGGCGTGGGATCAGCGCTCTGTCTCTTCCGTATCCCTTCCGGTCCGGTGCCCCGACAGCGCGTCCCGTTCTTCCGGGCCTTCCGCTGGGTGCGGGAGGACCGGCTCTTCCGGAATCTCCTCATCGCGTGGATGCTCGTCGGCCTGGCCAATCTGACCGGATTCAAGCTTTACGTGGAATACCTGGCGAATCCGCGCTTCGGCCATGCCTTCTCTCCGAAGGAAATCGCCTTCCTCACCGTGACGCTGCTCTTCGGGACCAAACTGGCGACGACTTTTTTCTGGGGTGTCCTGTTCGACCGGATGAACTTCTACCTTCTCCGCGTGGTGCTGAATACCGTCTTCGCCACCGCCATGCTGCTCGTTTTCCTCGGCACGGAAATGTGGGTCATCGCCCTCGGAATGTGCGTGCAGGGCTTCGCCTTCGCGGGTGGAAATATCGCCTGGAGCCTCTGGGTGACCAAGGTCGCGCCACCCGAACGCGTCGGCGAATACATGTCCGTCCATACCTTCCTCACGGGCGTGCGCGGAGCGGCCGCGCCGTTCCTCGGCTACTGGCTGCTCGACGATATCGGCATCACCCCCGCCCTGCTCGGAATCGGCTGCGCCGGCCTCATGATGCTCTCCAACGCGACCCTCTGGTCGGAGGTGCGCTTCGGCAAGGCCCGACGCCAAGGCGTCCCCCTCGCGCCGAGGGATCCAGGGGCGTAGCGCGGGCATCCCTGCCCGCTTGTGAAGAGGGCATCCTGCCCTCACGGTGCTTTGGGTGACAGGGGGCGGGCAGCTCCATACCACGGACATGGGTTGCAAACCCATGCTACGGTTCCCCTTCATCAATTCCCATTTTCCTGAAAAAGGATCTTCCTGCCAATCCCTTCGCGGACTTCGCGGTGAATCCTCCTTCTGTCCCCGAGGGACGGGCGGATGGGAAAGTGCCCCGAGGAAACGTTCACTTGCGACGGGACGGGAAAGATCCGACTCTTCGCGAATCGAATCCTCGTTTTTCCATACCAGCCATGAAGACCACCCTCGTTTTTTCCGCCCTCGCGCTTTCCTTTCTCGTCCCCCTCGCTCCTGCCGGCGACTGGCCGCAGTGGCGGGGGCCGAACCGGGACGATGTCTCGACCGAGACCGGACTCCTGAAGAAGTGGCCGGAGGGCGGGCCGAAGAAGCTCTGGATGTCGGAGGAAATCGGACTCGGGTATTCCGGCCCGGCCATTGCGGACGGGAAGATCTACCTTCTCGGCGCGACCGGGGGAAAGGAACGGCTCTTCTGCCTCGACGAGAAGACCGGAAAGAAGGTCTGGGAGTCGGAGGTCGGCGACCTTTACAAGAACAACTGGGGCGACGGCCCGCGCTCGACCCCGACCGTGGACGGGGCGCATGTCTATGCCATGGGCGCGCAGGGGAACCTCGTCTGCGTGGCGGCGGCCGACGGGATGGAGATGTGGCGGCAGTCGATGACCGAGCTTGGCGGCAAGGTGCCCGGCTGGGGCTACTGCGAGTCTCCGCTCATTGACGGCGACCAGGTGGTCTGCACTCCCGGTGGCGACCAGGGGGCCATCGCGGCCCTCGACAAGAAAAGCGGCAAAGTCCTCTGGCGCTCGAAGGATCTGAAGGACGGCGCGCAGTATTCGTCGGTCATCGCCGTCGAGGACGGCGGAAAGCGCCAGTATGTGCAGCTCTTCATGAGCACGCTCGCCGGGGTCGACGCGAAGAATGGGGGCCTTCTCTGGAGCACTGAATGGGGCGGCCGGACCGCCGTCATCCCGACTCCGATCTTCGCCGACGGCTGCGTTTACATCGCCTCCGGCTACGGCGTCGGTTGCAAACTCGTGCGTCTCAACGGCGACGACCCCGAGGACGTGTGGGAGAACAAGGTCATGAAGAACCACCACGGCGGCGTGATCAAGGTCGGCGAGTTCCTCTACGGCTACTCCGACGGCGGCGGCTGGGTCTGCCAGGATTTTAGGAGCGGCGACGAGGTTTGGTCGAACAACGACGCTCTGAAGAAAGGCGCGATCGCCTACGCCGACGGCATGCTCTACTGCCTCGACGAAGGTTCGGGAACCCTCGCCCTCATCGAGGCCAGCGACAAGGGCTGGAAAGAGCACGGCCGCTTCACTTTGGAGCCGCAGACCAAGCAACGCAGCCCCCAGGGCCGCGTCTGGACCCACCCCGTCATCGCCAACGGCCGACTTTACCTCCGCGACCAGGAGATCTTCTGCGCGTATGATGTGAAGGGATAGCTGTCCCCAAAAGGACCGATTCAGAGGAAGCGTCCGCATCCAAGGGCTGGCGCGTAGTAGGATGATCGGAACCGACGGGGACGACGGGATTGACTTCCCGATTCCTTTCGTGATGTGATGTGATGGTCGCATCCGTGCGGTTGCCGTGCAACGTTCTTCTCCAAAATGGTAAAACGCGTCAATATCATCGGTGCCGGCCCGGGCGGTCTTGCCTCGGCCATGCTCCTCGCCCGCGCAGGGGCGGACGTCCACGTCTTCGAGCGGCAGCCGCATGTCGGCGGTCGCACCTCGACGCTGGAAATGGATGGCTTCCGCTTCGACCTCGGGCCGACTTTCTTCATGTATCCCCGGATTCTGGAGGAACTGTTCCGGTCGGTCGGCCGGGAACTGAGCGCGGAAGTGGAACTGAAACGGCTCGATCCCCAATACCGGCTCGTCTTCGAGGGTGGCGGACAGATCGAGGCGACCGCGGACATCGCACGGATGGAACAGGAGATCGCGCGGATCTCGCCGGAAGACGCCGGGAATTTCCGCGCCTTCCTCGCCGCGAACCGCCGGAAGCTGGAGGCTTTTTCGCCGATCCTCCAGCGTCCCTTCAACGGCTGGCGCGACCTCGCTGATCCGTCGCTTTTGAAGTCTCTCCCGCATCTTCGCCCGTGGGCCTCGGTTGATAGCGACCTCCGGCGCTTCTTCAAGGATCCGCGCGTGCGCCTAGCCTTCAGCTTCCAATCGAAATATCTCGGGATGTCACCCTTCAAGTGCCCGAGTCTGTTCACTATCCTCTCCTTTCTCGAATATGAGCATGGAGTCTATCATCCCATCGGGGGCTGCGCGGAACTGTCGCGGGCAATGGCGCGGGTCGCGACCGATCTCGGGGTGAAAATCCACCTCAACGAGGAGGTGCGGAGTCTGAATTTCAGCGGCAAACGGGTCACCGGACTGCGCACGGATTCCGGCGAGCACCCGGCGGATTCGATGGTGATCAACGCCGACTTCGCCCATGCCATGGGCAAGTTGGTGCCGGATGGGCTCCGCAAGCGTTGGACGAACAGGAAACTCGCAAAGAAGAAGTTCTCCTGCTCGACCTTCATGATGTATCTCGGGTTGCGGCGGAAGGTCGAGCACCTCGCGCATCATACGATCTTCATGGCCGGGGACTACGAAAAGAACCTCGACGAGATCGAGAACCGCCACATCCTGTCTGATCGCCCGTCGTTTTACGTGCAGAATCCAGGAGTGACTGATCCGACCCTCGCTCCCGACGGAAAGAGTGGCCTTTATGTTCTCGTTCCGGTGACCCACCAGCATCCGAACGTCGATTGGTCCCGCGAGCGGGAAGGCTACCGCCGCACGGTTCTGAACCGCCTCGGGGAGATCGGTCTCGGCGGTATTGAGAAGGACATCGAGACCGAATGCGTCATCACTCCGGCTGACTGGGAAGGCCAGCAACACATTCATAGGGGCGCCACCTTCAATCTCGCGCACAATTTCGGGCAAATGCTGCACCTCCGTCCGCGTAACCGCTTCGAGGATCTCCATGGGGTTTATCTTGTCGGGGGCGGTACACATCCGGGAAGCGGGCTTCCGGTGATCTTCGAATCCGCGCGCATCTCTTCGCGGCTTCTGCTGGAGGATATGGGACTCTCGGCCGAGTGGATCGAGAAATCCACCCGAAGCGAGCCGGTGCCGACGATGGAAAGTGGCATGGCCGCAGCGGAGGCCTTGACCGTTCCATAATCGCGGTCGATCCGTTCCCGATGACGACGAGTCTTTCCGTTCCTGAATTTTCGCGAGAGGCGGGGGACGCCCGTTCAAGTGTCGAGTCCTGGAGCAAGGTGCCGTTGCGCGATAGGCTGGCCGTGGTGCGGGCCTTCCGGCATCGACTCGGGGGGGAAAGCCGGGCCATCGCCACGGAGGCGGCGAATCCCTTTCGGAACAGCGTAGCCGAGACGATGACGGCGGAGGTCATGCCGTTGGCGGCAGCCTGCCGTTTCCTGGAGAAGGAAGCCGCCTCCCTGCTCCGGCCCCGGAGGCGCGGCGTGGCGGGGAGTCCCTTCTGGTTGGGGGCGGTGAGAGTGACGACCTTCCGCGAACCCTGTGGAGTCATTCTGGTCATTGCCTCTTCGAACTACCCGCTCTTTCTCGTCGGGGTGCAAGTGATGCAGGCGGTCGTTTCGGGGAACGCGGTGCTCGTGAAACCCGGCCGCGACACGACGCCGGTCATCGCGATGCTCCTCCGGCTTCTCACGGAATCCGGGCTTCCGGTGGGACTGATGCGCGTGCTGCCGGAAACCGTCGAGGCGGCGGAGGGCGTGATCGACGCCGGGGTGGACAAGGTTTTCCTCACCGGCTCGATGGCGAGTGGGAGCGCCGTGCTCGGTCGCCTTGCGAAGACGGTGACGCCCGCCGCGATGGAGCTCTCCGGGTGCGACGCCGTTTTTGTTCGAGAGGACGCGAACCTATCCGTGGTGGCGAAGGCCCTTGCCTTCGGGCTGCGGTTTAACAAGAGCGCGACCTGCATTGCGCCGCGCCGCGTGTATGTCCCGGCCGCACTCGCTCCCGAATTGAAGAACCACGTCGTGGAGGCAATGCGCGATCTGGGCCCGATCGAGGTCGCTTCGCGCACGTGGGAATTTCTCCGCGACAACGTGGGCCGCTCCCTGGAACAGGGGGCGGAAATCGTGCGGGGGGGAGTGGAACCCGACCATTGCATCAATCCGATCGTGCTCGCGGGATTGAAGGAGGGCGACCCGATGTTGGCCGCCGATGTGTTCGCGCCTGTCCTGGCCTTGATCGAAACGGGCGGCGACGAGGATGCGCTCCGCAAGAACCGGGAATGTCCTTACGCCCTGGGATCGAGCGTTTTCGGCCAGAACCGCGCCGCCGCCGCACGGTTGGGTGAGAGGGTCGGAGCCGGGATCGTCGTCGTGAACGATCTCATTGCGGCGACGGCGGATCCACGCACCTCGTTCGGAGGGTGGAAACACAGCGGGTTCGGCTCGACACGCGGACCGGAAGGACTCCTGGAGTGCACGCGCGTCCGAAACGTCGTCGAGCGGCGTTTATTGTGGTGGCCGCATTTCGATCCTATCGAGGACGCCGACGCGGATCTCGTCGAGGCCGCCGTGCGGGTGTCCCACGCGCCCACCCTCGGGGGGCGATGGCGCGGTTTCCTCGATCTCATCGCCGCTGCCCGCGCGCACAAGAAACGAAGTAAATCCTAAGTATGTCCCCATTGAAACAGAAACACGTCTGCGTCATCGGCGCCGGTCTCGGCGGTCTCACCGCCGCGTGCACACTCGCAGCGCGCGGGTTTCGGGTCACCCTCGTCGACAAGAACGATTGGCTCGGAGGCAAGGCGGCCGTGTTGGAGGAAGGCGGCTTCCGTTTCGATATGGGCCCGACGATCCTGACGCTGCCCTCGGTGCTGCGACGGGTCTTCGCGGAGGCGGGACACGCGCTCGAGGAGCGGGTTCCGATGCTCCGGCTCGACCCGCAGTGGCGCTGCTTCTACGAGGGAGGGTCGGTGCTTGACCTGCACGAGAAGCCGGAAGCGATGCGGGGTGCATTGGAGAAATTCACCGGCGATCCGAAGAGCGGGGACCGTTACGGGGATTTCATTGACTACGCGAAGAAGCTGCATGGCATTTCCGAGCGCTTCTATTTCTGGAAATCGGTCGGCGGCATCCGTGATACCCTCGATGTGCGCGGTGCGATGAGCGCTTCCGTTCTTCAGGATCTGAGGAATCTCCGGATGGGTCACAGTGTGGGGGGGACGGTGCGGAGTTACACGAAAGACGCGCGGGTGGCTCAGATGCTCGACCACTTCACCCAATATGTCGGGTCGGCTCCGGACGCCTCGCCAGCCGTCTTGTGTGGTATCGCCCACATGCAGGTGGATGAGGGAATCTGGTATCCTCTCGGCGGCACGCGCGCGGTTCCGGTCGCCTTGGCAAAACTGGCGGCGGAACTGGGCGTGGAAATCCTGACGAAGACGCACATTTCGCGTATTCTCGTTCGCGGGGGGTCGGTGAGCGGTGTCGAGACGTCGTCCGGAAAGACCATTGCCTGCGACGCCGTGGTTTCGAATTGCGATGCGGTGCGGACTTACGACGAGTTACTCGGAAAGGAAAAGCGCAGCGGTTTCCGGTCGCGGAAGTACAGGCCCGCCTGCTCCGGCGTCGTCCTCTATCTCGGGCTGAGGAAGCGTTACGAGCATCTCCTGCATCATAACTTCGTCTTTTCCGAGGATCCGCACGAGGAATTCCGCTGTATCTATCAGGACGGTCAGCCCGCGCCCGATCCCACGTGTTATGTCTGCGCGCCCTCGCTTTCCGAGCCGGGTGTCGCTCCGGACGGTGGTGAGGCCCTCTATGTGCTTACCCATACGCCGTATCTCCGGCAATGGCACGACTGGAAGCGGATGTTCCCCGCCTACCGTAAAGTCATTCTGGACAAATTGAAGCGGGCGGCAGGAATGGAGGATATCGAAGAGCGGATTGTGGTCGAGCGCGCGCTGACGCCGGAGGATATCCACGAACGCTACCACGTCCTCGACGGTGCCATCTACGGTCTTGCCAGCCATGGCCGTGTTCTCGGCGCCTTCAAGCCCGCGAACCGGAGCCCGCACGTGAAGGGACTCTATCTCGCAGGCGGAGCCGCCCACCCGGGGCCCGGGATGCCGATGGTCATGATGTCGGGCTGGATCGCGGCGGATTCCCTCGACGCGGATTCGCGGGAGGGGGTTGCGACGCGAGCTCTGGCGCGCGCCTGAGATGAAACCGACGCCCGACGCGCTCCCCCGGATCTCGCAGCCGGTGCTGCGCGTTTTCGCGATCATCGCGCGCCGCATGCTGCGTCGCGAATTCCATACCGTGCGGATTTCCGGACATGTCCCCGATTTTTCGCGCCTTCCCCGCGACGAGCCGGTCATCGTCTTTACGAATCACGCCGGTTGGTGGGACCCGATGTTTTGCCTCTTTCTTTCGCGCGTGTTCATGGGGGATCGCACTCATTACGGGCCCATCGACGCGCGGGGACTCGAACGATACGGCATCCTGAAGAAACTCGGCTTTTTCAGCGTGGATCGGGAAAGCGCGAAGGGGGGACGGGACTTCCTTCGCACCGCGCGGGCGATACTCGAAAGCCCCGGCGCGGTTCTGTGGATCACTCCGCAGGGTGCGTTCCGCGACCCGCGCTTGCGCCCGCCGAGTTTCGCTCCAGGGCTCGGTCATCTGGTGGGAAAACTCGGGAAGGGCACGTTACTACCGCTGGCCATGGAGTATCCTTTCTGGGAAGAAAAGACACCCGAGGCCCTCTGTCGCTTCGGGACGCCGATTTCCTGCTCGGATTTATCGGGAAGGACCGACCTGTCCGACTCCGCAGCGTGGACGCAGCTCCTGGAAATCGCCCTCTCGGAATGCCAGGACGCACTGGCTCGCGCGGCGATCGCGCGCGAGCCGGACGCGTTCCGCATCCTCTCGGGCGGGAGCTCTGGATCCTCGGGGCCCTATGCCTTGTGGCAAAGAGTGCGCGCATGGAGCCGCGGGAAACGTTATCATCCCGAACACGGATCCATCATGCGCTGAATGTTACTCGTCCTCTCCTCTCTCTGCCTGGCCTTTGCCGCGATTCCGGCGGGGATGTTCCTCGTCAATCTCTTCCTTTTTCGTCGGCCCGCCGGGCGAGATCTCGGAACGCCACTGCCGTCCGTCTCGGTTCTCATCCCGGCGCGGGACGAGGAGGCCAACATCCGCGCCATTGTCGACGGGGCGCTGTCCAGTGAACACGTCGAGCTGGAAGTGATCGTTCTGGATGATAACTCGACCGACGATACGGCCTCCATCGTCAGGGGCATCGCGGCGAAAGACACCCGCGTCCGCCTCGAATGCGCTCCACCCCTGCCGAAAGGCTGGTGTGGAAAACAACGTGCCTGCGCTCTCCTGGCCGAAAAGGCGAGCCATCCGCTCCTCTTCTTCGTTGATGCCGATGTCCGCCTGGCTCCCGACGCCATCGCGCGGATGGTGGGCTTTCTTGAGACTTCGAAAGCCGATCTGCTCAGCGGAATCCCCCGCCAGATCACCGCTACCTTTTTCGAGCGCCTTCTCATTCCCTTCATCCACTTCATGATGCTCGCCTATCTTCCCATCCCCCGGATGCGCCACACGACGAAGCCCGCGTTCGCCGCCGGCTGCGGGCAGGTCTTTCTTGCCCGGGCGGAGAGTTACCGCATCGCGGGTGGCCACACGGCTATCCGGGCCTCGCTTCACGACGGCATCATGCTCCCCCGGACGTTCCGTCGCGCGGGATTCCGCACCGATCTCTGCGATATCACACTGCTGATCCGCTGCCGGATGTACCACGATGCGTCCGAGGTATTCTCGGGGCTTCTCAAGAACGCGACCGAAGGGATGGCGGGACGCGTCCTCATCTGGATTTTCACCATGCTCCTCTTTCTCGGCCAGGTGTTGCCCGTCCTTCTACTCCTCGTCCTCGCCCTCGACGAGGGCGGGCCGGGACCGGAAGGGCCGCTCGTGGTATCCGCCGTCGCCTGCGGCTACGCGATTCGCTTCGTCAGCGCCGCCCGTTACCGGCAGTCATGGTTCGGAGCGGTGCTCCATCCCATTGGCGTGCTCGTCTTTCTCGGCATTCAATGGATGGCGTGGTTCCGTGCCCGCCGCGGCGTGGCCCCGGTGTGGAAGGGACGGGCCTACGGGAATTGAGGAGAGACGCCCGCTCAGAGCATCTTTTCGTCCGTCGGATCCGCGCCGTAGGTGTTCGGGCCGACGGTTCCTCGGAGGAATCCGCACTCAACAAGTGCCCAAATACCGCCGATGATTGGAACAAAGGCGATGAAGATCCACCAGCCGGACTTATCTCGATCATGCCAGCGCTTGATATTGAGAATGATTGAAGACCAGACGACGCCAATGTAAACGATGCCGACCGCGATGTATCCCAATGTTTCCGAAATGAGAAAGAAGGCGGATGCGAGAAGCAACGGGACCATGAAGGCCAAACCCGCGAGCCAGTATATTCGGCGGGGGATGCGTCCTTCGGGGGACAGGAAAAGCTGCTTGAGCGTTGGTTTGACGAACGCAACGTTGCCTTGGAAGGAAACATCGGTCTGCGGCGCGGCGTAGGGATTCTCAGGTGGCATGGTCTGTTTTCTCCTCTGGTTTAGGTTTATTTAGTCAATGATCCAAGCCATCGAAGGCGATTGCCTAACGATGGTCAATGCCAAAATATGCGGAATTTTCGCATTCCCCCGATTCCCCCTTATAATAGCGATCCGCATTCTCCGATTAACCAATAACCCTTAACGAAGAACCAACCCACCTGTGTCCAGCATCCTCGGCCAAATCTTCCGTATCTCGACCTGGGGTGAATCCCATGGGGGTGGTGTCGGCGTCGTCATCGATGGCTGCCCGCCGCTGATTGGACTTTCCGCCGAAGAGATCCAGGTCGACCTCGACCGCCGTCGTCCGGGGCAAAGTGAGATCGTGACCCCGCGCAAGGAAAGCGACACCTGTGAGATTCTGTCGGGCGTTTTCGAAGGCAAAACGCTGGGTTCGCCCATCCAGGTCATGGTGAGGAACACCGACGCGCGGCCCGAGGCCTACGAGGAAATGGCGGTGAAATACCGGCCCTCCCACGCCGATTTCACCTACGATGCAAAATACGGCATCCGGAACTGGCAGGGGGGTGGACGTTCGTCGGCGCGGGAGACAATCGGTCGGGTTGCCGCCGCCGTGGTGGCAAAGAAGGTGCTGCGCGCCCAGTTCGCGCCGGAGTTGGAGATCGTCGCCTACGTGAAATCGATCCATGACCTTGAAGCGAGCGTCGATGTTGAGACGGTGACGTTGGAGCAGGTGGAATCGAACATCGTCCGCACCGGCGATCCGGCGATGGTCGAGCCGATGATCGAGCGGATCAAGGAAGCGCGCGGCGAGGGGAACTCGCTCGGCGGCGTGGTCGAGTGCGTGATCCGGAATTGCCCGCCCGGACTGGGCGAGCCGGTCTTCGACAAGCTGGAGGCGGAACTGGCCAAGGCGATGCTCAGTTTGCCCGCGACGAAGGGCTTCGAGATCGGTTCCGGCTTCGCGGGCACGCGGATGACCGGTCGCGAGCACAATGACGCTTTCTACATGGAGGGCGAGCGCGTGCGGACGCGGACGAATCTTTCCGGCGGCATCCAGGGTGGGATCAGCAACGGTGAGCCCATCGTCTTCCGCGTCGCCTTCAAACCGACCGCGACCATCATGCAGGAACAGGATACCGTGTCGAAGGATCACGAGGACACGACGCTGAAGGGGCGCGGTCGGCACGATGCCTGTGTCCTCCCGCGCGCGGTTCCGATGGTGGAGGCGATGGCGGCGCTGGTCCTGTGCGATCATGCGCTCCGGCAGCGGGCGCAGTGTGGGAATTAAGTTTTCAGGGTTCAGCTTTTCAGATTTTGGACAACGCATCGCCGATTCCTTTGGATTTTACGACCGTGTCACTGGGCATTGTGGCGGTGACGATGCTCTTCGCGATGGTGCGGGGAGTGGTGCGGATTCTCTTCTCGCTCGCGGCCCTCGCGGCGGGGGTGCTGGTGGCGTATCTGGTTTACGAGCGGCTGCCGGGTTACTCGGCGACGCTCGATCACCCCTTCACGCCGAAAACGATCGTCTACACCGCGATCGGGGTAGGGGTGGCGATATTCTTCATGGTGCGGATCCTCATCGGGAAGCTCCTCAATCCGCTTGCGTTCGTGGACGGGAAACCGCGCGGTCGCGGGGTGGTGGGAGCGCTCTTCGGGCTCGTGCCGGCCGCGGCGATTGTCTGGGTCATCGTGGTCGCGCTGCAAATGACGGGCGCCGTGGCGGATCTCGGGCATATGGACAAGTCGGTGCGGGCGGAGGAGGGGACGCTGGAGAAGGAATCTCCGTGGCTGGCCCGCCTGCGGGCCGCGATGAAAAGCGATACTGTCGCGCAGTGGTTGGCGCGGCTTGATCCCTTCGTCGATGAGGGAAAGGAAGCGCTCTCGAAGTTGTTGATCTCCGCGCAGGACGCGGCGGTGGCCGAGCAATTGGGCGGCAACTCCGAGGATGTCGGCAAGATTCTGAATGATCCGAAAGTGCGGGCGCTGCTGGAAGATCCGGAGATCCTGAATCTGCTTCAGCGCGGGGAGCACGTCGCCCTGATGCAGAATCCGAAGTTGCGCGACGCGGCGGAATCCCTCCAAATGAAGGAGAGGGTGGAGGAAATGGAAGTTGAAAAGGAAGTCGAGCGCGCCCTTTATACCCAACCCGAGAACGAGGAGGACACGCCACGCGTGCGGAAGAAACCGCGCCTCCGTTTCGGGAATTTCAGCCGTCCCGGACGCTGATCCGCATTTATCATCATGGCCAAGACCGACTACATCGCGACCATCGGACTCGAAGTCCACGCGCAGCTCAACACCGCGAGCAAGATGTTCTGCGCCTGCCCGGCGCAGTACGGAGAGCCGCCGAACACGCTGACCTGCCCGGTCTGCCTCGGCCTTCCCGGCGCCTTGCCTGTCCTGAACCGCGCCGCGATCGAGAAGACGATCCTCGCCGGGCTCATGCTCGGCTGCGAGACGCCGCCGGTGAGCAAATGGGACCGGAAGAACTACTTCTACCCGGACATGCCGAAGAACTACCAGATCAGCCAGTTCGATCTTCCGCTCTGTATCGGCGGCGGCGTGCCGCTTTACGAGCTGGCTTATCCGAAGGACGCGCAGAAGACGATCGCGAACCCAGGCAAGGTCGTGAAGCTGACCCGCATCCACCTCGAGGAGGACGTGGCCAAGAGCACGCACCACGAGAACAGTTCGACCATCGACTTCAACCGCGCGGGCACGCCGCTCATGGAGATCGTTTCCGACCCCGACATCGACTCGCCGGAAGAAGCCGTCGCCTACCTGAACTCGCTGCGGCAGATCCTCGTCTACGGCGAACTCAGCGACGCCGATATGGAGAAGGGCCAGATGCGCTGTGACGTGAACGTTTCCGTCCGGAAGATAGGGACGACCGAACTCGGAGCCAAGATCGAGTTGAAGAACCTGAACTCGATCAGCGCCGTCCGCCGTTCGCTCGCCTACGAGATCGAGCGCCAGATCGAGGCCTGCGAGAACGGCGAGCCGCTCATCCAGTCCACCCGCCGCTGGGACGACGACCTTGGCGAGACCTCGCTCATGCGCACGAAGGAAGACGCGCAGGACTACCGCTACTTCCCCGATCCCGATCTGCTTCCCGTCCGCACCGCCGCCCTCGTCGAAGCGATGCGCCCCCTCGTGCCCGAGCTGCCGCACCAGAAATGCGCGCGCTTCGTCGCCGCCTACGAGGTCAGCGAGTACGACGCCAGCGTCCTCTCCAGCGACCGCGCCCTCGCCGCCTGGTTCGAGGAAGCCGCAACCGGTTCGAAGGCCCCGAAGAAGGTCGCGAACTGGGTCATCAACAACCTCCTCGGCGTCCTCAACGACCAGGGCCTCAGCATCGACCAGTGCCCGGTCGCGCCCGCGAAACTGCGCACGCTTGTCGACATGGTCGAGGCCGCCGCCGTTTCCAACAACCAGGCCAAGGAAATCTTCGACGCCCTCTTCGCCGATCCCGACCAGGAGCCCGCCGCCATCGCGAAAGCGAAGGGTTTCGAGCCCGCCGACACCGGCGTGATCGAGGCCCTCCTCGACGCCGCCATCGCCGCGAATCCGGAAAAGGTCGCCGAGATCCAGGCCGGCAACGACAAGCTCGTCAACTGGCTCACCGGCCAGGTGATGAAGGAGTCGAAGGGCAAGGCCAACGCGAAGATCGTGGGGGAGTTGATCCGCAGGAAATTAGGGATTTAAGGTTACTGCGGAGGATGAAGCAGCCATCGGCTTTCGTATGATCGATCTTCGTGGCCGGACGTCAGTCTGTTAACATCGTTCAATCCAACTTCGGATCCAGCTTCGGTGGCTGGGGCGGTGCGGGTGGTGGATTGACCGGCGGCGGAGGCGGTTCCTCGAGGCGCTTGATTTCGATGTCCTCGATCGGCATCCAGTAATTGGGGGCGGCGTGGACTTCCCAGCCGGCGGGGACGCGCGCGGCGTCGGCGAGGGTGCGGGCTTCGAGGTAGGTGGCGAAGGAATCGGGGTGGACGCGGAAGAGGAGGACGGAGCGGGCGTCGCGCCCGAGGACGCCGAGGGTCTTCGCGTAGAGGCTGTCCTTTTGCGGGAGTTCGGAGAGCGGGGTGCCGCCTTCCGCCGGATCGGGCGTGATGACGAGGGCGAGGCGGGTGCCGGTCGGATTCGCAATGACTTCGACCGTTTGCTTCCGGCTGTTCTTGAAGTCGACGGTCTTGAAATGGGCCGCGATTTGTCGGCCATCGTAGATCAGCCGGTCGGCGCCTTTGCGGTCGAGGCGCTCGACGAGCCAATCGCTTTTGTGCCGTTTGAATTCGTCCTCGAAGACCTCCATCGGCGTGAAGGGATCGATGAAATGGACGCGCTCCCGCATGACGATGGCGTAGTAAAGCCGGGCCTTCGGGGGAATCGGGCGGCTGTTCGGAATGCTGACGACGGCGGGCTTCGGCGGTGCGACCGCCGGGGTCTCGTCGAGGTGCGCTTCCAGTTTGGCGATCTCGGTTTGGAGGCGGACGGTTTCGGTGTTTTCCGTCTCCCGCTCGGGGCGGAGCTGGCTCTCCAGCGCGCGGAGCTTTTCGAGGTCGGCGAGGAAGTCGGTGTTCTCGTCGACGCTCTTTTCGAGTAGCGCGAGCTGGCGGCGTTCCTCCTCGATCTGTTTTGGGGTCGGGGCGTCGGCCTTGAGGCGGGCGTCGAGTTGCTCGTGCCGCTTCTCCAACGTCGCGAGCCGGTCTTCGGCGAGGGTGATGTCGTTCGGGCTGGCGGGAACGAGGTCGTCGAAGAGCTTCCCGACCTTCTGGGTCACGTCGGCCTGGACGAGGATGAGGACAAGGATGAGGACGGCGACGACATTCGTGAGCGCGTCCATGAGGGAGTCGAGATTCACGCCTCCTTCCGAGCCGGTCTGTTGCCTGCGCGCCATGTCTTATTTCCGGAAGAGAGTGAGGTCGATCGCGCCCTCGTTCGGCACGGGCAGCTTCCCGGTGCGCAGGTTGTATTTTGATTCCGCCCAGCCGGCGGCCCAGCGGTAGGCCTCGTTCCCGGCCTTCCGGATGAGGAAGACGACCATCGAATCCCGCGTCGCCTTCACGGTGTCGAGGAAGGCATTGTAGTCGGCGCTCTTGTCGATCGCCGCCTGCGCGATCGGTTTCGGCGCGCCATCGCCGCTGAGGAGGACGATGCCGGTCGAGTTGCACTCGACGAAGAAGAGGTTGAAGGCCTCGCCGCGCCCGGTGCCGCCCGGTTTGATGACGACGGACTCGACAGGCTTCGGCGGATTCGTGCGCGCTTCGAGTTCGGCCTGGAGCGCCTTCAGGCGTTCCTCGAGCGCCGGACGTCCGTTCTTAAGGGCGGCGATTTCCCGTTTGAGGTTCTCGACCGTTTTCTGGAGCGAAAGGTCGGAATTCTCGCTGTCCTTCGCCTTCGTGATCTCCTCCATTTTGTCCCGGAGGACGATGCGCATGTCTTCGATCCTCGCCAGCTCGGCGACTGTCGATTTCTCCGTCCGCAGGCGTTCGTCGAGGGCCTTGATCGTGTTCTCGAGGGTGTCCGCCTGCTGCGTGAGGTCGCGGTTGAGGAGGGCGCGCTGGAGTTCCTCCTCGGTGCGGCCCTTGCTCTCCATCTGCTTCGCCTGCGTGATAACGCTGATCATGAGCGTGAGGATGCCGATGAGACACGCGAGGATGCTCATGAAGGGGAAAAGGGAAACCCCGGTATCGGCGCTGGATCGGCGGCGGGCCACGGTGCGGTGTCGTTCTCTGTTAGCGGCGGAAAAAGCCTTTCTTCTTCTTCTTCGCGTCGTCGGGGATGCGGTTCTGGCCGAGATCGCGGAGGGCGTTGTTCATCAGCTCGATGCCGGTGGCGATCTTCTTGAAGGTGAGGTTCAGCTCCTGGTCGGAGCGGAGGAAAATCTCGCTGCTCGTGTCGGAGAGCTTCTTCACGGCTTCGGAGAAGGAATCCTCCACGAGCTGCCGGTGGCCGTCGAGCCGGGAGTGCAGGGTCTCGCTCGTCGCCTGGAGCTGGCGCGTGGTCTCGTTCAGATTCACAAGGAAGGTCTCGTGGGCGCGGGCGAGCGAGGCGACGAGCTGCGGGATGCTTTCGGCCTGCTCGAGGAGACCGTCGGTGGTCGCGCTCTTGCTGTCGTTGAGGCGCGGCAGCAATTTCTCGGTGCAGAAG
>JAHEDC010000718.1 GCA_024641425.1 Verrucomicrobiales bacterium
AAAGCCAAGCGGCCCTTGGACGAGGGTCAGGAATTCGGGGGCGTCGCGAACGGTTTTGGCATTGATGGAGATCCTCCGCCCCCTATCGTGGGAACGTGGCTCGGGAGTATCTTGGGCATAGTAAAGGGAATTGACGGTGCGTGCCTGGGTAGGGCTGGGAGCGGAGGGCATGGTAAAGTCCGCAAAACAGCCAGTCGCCTTCAGAACTCCCAGTTCGTCGGGCACGCCGCAATGCCGTCCCGTAGGATGGCTGTTGTCCAGCGCCCAGTCGCCGTGTATGAATCCATAGACGGTTTCGCCGCGATGGTTGCATGCGAGGAGCCCGTGCCGAATCAAGTCTCTTTTGCCCTTTTCAAGCTTTTCACGAAGCGACTCCGCAGTATCCCCGTCATGATGGAGGTGCACTTCGACCTCGCTGCCTGTTTTACGGCAAAGGTCAGCGAGAGAATCGATAACGTCGGCGTCGTACTGTTCGATTGGAAAGAAGAAAGTATGCTTCGGCCGACAGTCGTCCACATCGCGGAATGGTTCGATGTGGCGTGGAAACGCGTCGGCCCAACGGCGCATCCTCCTCATGGCTCCCTCCTTGTCGGTTCGGTGAAATGGCTCGAAGTGATCGGTGATCGCGACGAGCATATCGACAGGAAAGGCGGAACGGGGCCTCCGGGGACTTCGAAGATAGGGTATGAGCCATCGGTCGAGTGCCTTGATCATGAGTCTCGTTCGCCCGTGGCGGATCGTCGGTAAATGGCGGATAGTTGATCAAGAGTATGATCCAGGGACTGGTGGCTTACCATCCAATCCCGGGCCGCTCTTCCGATGGCAGTCCGCCGCGCGGGATGGACGAGGAGGTCGATGATCGCATTGGCGATGTCCGAAGGGACGTGGGTGGTTCGCACGAATTCGCGACCCGAGGTACCGAACTCCTCTCCGTCATCGGGAATCCCCGCGAAGGGTGCGATAACACTGGGGAGGCCGCTCGCCATGGCCTCGAGCACGGCATTGGGAAGGCCCTCGAGGCGAGAGGGAAATACGAAGAGGTCGGCCGCGCGATAGTAGTCGGCGATCTGATCGCAGTTGCCCAACATTATTACGGAGTCGCGCCCCGGCATGGCGTCGAGAGTATGGTAGATTTCTTCGGTGAATGCGTCCAGATCCGCTCTCATACCGGGATCACGGAACGATTTCCTCGGGCCGATGCTTCCGGCAAGCAGCAACCGCGCACCAGGCCTTTCGGCAAGGACGAGCGGCCACGCCGCGAGGAGCAAATCAATCCCCTTGCGCCGTGTTACGCTTCCCGAATAGAGCACAATCTCCGCGCTCTCCGATATACCGAGTAGGTGGCGCAGTTCACGTTTCACCGCCGGTTCCGAGGGGGAGAATTTATCAAGATCGACGCCGTTGGGGAGAATCTCGATACGGGAAGCGGGGAGCCCGGCGATGCGCTGGAAGGCGACTTTCATGCGTTCACTGCATACGATAAAGCGCGCAAACGGTGAGAAGATTGCCTTCAGGCGGCACCAATGGCGCATTCGTTTGACCTTCCCCGAAGGGGGTTCCTCGGGAAACATGGAGAAGTAGAAGATGAACGAAATCCCCTTCATGCGAGCCGCCCACATACTGAAGGCGGCGGACCAAGTCATTCCATTCGGTTGCACGCAGACGTTTCCGCCGCTCCGGCGCTGGTCCATGTCCCGGCAAGCGAAGCCGAGGAGGAGCCTTCGTTCCTCATGGTGGGAGATGGCGGGTGGGAGGGAATGACGGGTGATGCGGATACCATTGATCTCCAGGGTGGTTTCACTATGTTCGGGTTCCAATTTGGTGTGGACGTGAATATGAATACCCCGCTCTTTGAGTCCCGGAGCGTAGCCGAAGAACTGAAGCAAGCCTCCAGGAACGTTCGGGTAGAATACCTCCGATGTCATTGCGACATGGACCGGCCGTGCGGAGTCATTCATCAGCAATGCGTCTGATTCACGTAGCCTTCTGAGCCCTTATCCGAGAC
>JAHEDC010000343.1 GCA_024641425.1 Verrucomicrobiales bacterium
GCACCCGCCATGGCCCGCACGAAGAAGGAATCCGCCCTTACCCTCCACGACCGCCTCTCCCAGCTCACCATCGCCCAGGCCGAGAACCTCCTCGGCCCCAATGGCAAACGCCTCCTCATCCTCGGGGGGAAATACGACGTCGATCCCGACCTCCACGCGAAGCTCGAATCCGACCGCTTCCGTTTCATCCACCCGGGGAACGGCGCGCGCGTCGACATTACCGCCGATCCCGCCCAGCGCCACGGCCTGCGCGTCCGCTGCTCCGACTGCCCGGAACACTGCGAGCACGCCGGCGCGGCCATCGCCTTCCTTCTCGACGGGAAAATGATTCTCGGACTCGCCGCGCCGCCGGTCGAGCGCGTCCCCGTCGAGAGCCTCGACGAGAAACGACTCGTCGCCCAGGCCCTGCGCGAGCGCGGGGAACGCGCCGAGGCCGAGAGCATGCGCGTCCGCTCGCTTGACGCCTCGACCCCGTGGGCCGACTACGTTGTCACGAGCGCCGGCTCCGGCAAGACCTACCGTGTCGCCCTCCGCGGCTGGGAGCCCGGCGAGTCGTATTGCTCCTGTCCCGACTTCCGCAAGAACACGCTCGGCACCTGCAAGCACGTCCTCAAGGTCATCCGTCGCTGCGAGAAGAAATTCACCGCGAAACAGCGCGCGAAACCGTGGAAGCCCGACCGCGTGCTCGTCTCCGTTGCCTACGGTCGCGACACCCTGCTCCGCGTCCAGATTCCCGACAAGCTCCCCGCGAACGACCGCCGGAAGATCGCTTCCTTCACCAAGGCCGGCTTCGATGACTCCGAGACCGCGCTGAAACTCCTCGCCGCCCTCCAGAAACTCGAGCGCGCCGGCCACGAGACCCTTGTTTACCCCGATGCCGAGGAATTCCTCGCCCGCATCCTCCACCAGCACCACGTCACCCGGCGCATGGCCGCGATTCGGAAAAACCTGAAGGAACACCCGCTACGCCACGAGCTCCTTGCCACCGAACTCCTCCCCTACCAGCTCGACGGCATCGCCTTCGCCGCCGGGGCCGGCCGCGCCATCCTCGCCGACGACATGGGACTCGGCAAAACCATCCAGGGCATTGGCACCGCCGAGATGCTCGCCCGCGAGTCCGGCATTACCAAAGTGCTCGTCATCTGCCCCGCCTCGCTCAAATCCCAGTGGGCGAACGAGATCACCCGTTTCTGCGGCCGCTCCTGGCAGATCGTCGCCGGGAAGAACGACGAGCGCGCGGCACAGTACTCCGGCGAAAACTTCTTCACCCTTTGCAACTACGAGCAGGTCCTTCGCGACCTCACCGCTATCGAGGGCACCGCGTGGGACCTCATCATCCTCGACGAGGCCCAGCGGATCAAGAACTGGGAGGCCAAGACCAGCGGCATGATCAAGGGCCTCCGCTCGCCCTACGCCCTCGTCCTCACCGGCACTCCGCTCGAGAACCGGCTCGACGACCTCTACTCCGTCATCGAATTCATCGACGACCGCCGCCTCGGCCCCGCCTTCCGCTTCTTCAACCGCCACCGCGTCGTCGACGAGAAAGGCAAAGTCCTCGGCTACAAGAACCTCGCCGCCCTCCGCAAGGCCCTCGAGCCCGTCATGCTCCGCCGCACCCGCGCCAGCGTCCTCCGCGACCTCCCGCCCCGCACCACCGAGATCGTCCGCATCGAGCCCACCGAGGAACAGGCCCTCCTCGACCACGCGCAGATGCTCGTCGTCGCCTCCATCGTCCGGAAGAAATTCCTCACCGAGATGGATCTCCGCCGCCTTCAGAAGGCCCTCCTCGCCGCCCGCATGGGAGCCGACAGCACGTATCTCGTCGACAAGGAAGCCCCCGGCTTCTCCTCCAAGCTCGAGCGCCTCCGCGAACTCCTCGCCTCCCTCGCCGACGAACCCGACCGCAAGATCGTCCTCTTCTCCGAGTGGACCACCATGCTCGACCTCATTGAGCGCGAACTCGACGCCCTCGGTCTCAAACGCGTGCGCCTCGATGGCGCCGTCCCCCAGAAGAAACGCCAGCAGCTCGTCAACGAGTTCCAGAAAGACCCTGCCTGCCGCCTCTTCATCACCACCAACGCCGGCTCCACCGGTCTCAACCTCCAGGCCGCCAACACCGTCATCAACGTCGACCTCCCCTGGAACCCCGCCCTCCTCGAGCAGCGCATCGGCCGCGCCCACCGCATGGGTCAGAAACGCCACGTCCACGTCTACATCCTCGTCACCACCGAGACCATCGAGGAACGCCTCCTCGCCACCCTCTCCGCCAAACACGAACTCGCCACCGCCGTCCTCGATCCCGACTCCGACATCGACAAGGTCGACATGGCGAGCGGCATGGAGGAACTCAAACGCCGCCTCGAACTCCTCCTCGGGGCCAAAGGCGAGGCCCCGGTCGACGAGTCCGGGAAAGCCCGCATCGCCACCGAGGCCGACGACGTCACCCGCCGTCGCGAGCGGGTTGCCGAAGCCGGCGGCCAGCTCCTCAGCGCCGCCTTCGGCTTCCTCGCCGAAATGCTCCCCGCCCGCGACCTTCCCGCCGACGACGCCACCGCCGCAACCCTCCGCGCCAGCCTCGGCTCCTGCCTCGAAACCGGCGACGACGGCAAACCCCGCCTCACCGTCACCCTCCCCGACACCGCCGCCCTCGAAGGCATTGTCCAGGCCCTCGCCCGGCTTCTGCCGCGCCCGTAAGCCGCCGCCCCTTCCCCTCACCCTCCCCGTTCTGGCTGTCCTTCAGGCCACTTCCTATGCCCTTCTCCCGCTACCGAGGTAATTCCTCAGCTTCAGGTTTTGGTTTCCCTTCATCCTCCTTCTTCGAAGCCACAGCGGCTTCGGGTTGGTCGGCGCCTCCTTGGTCCGCATCAGGTTTCTGCTCGGGGTCTTCGTCCAGGTGAGGTGGCCACGGGGGATCTCCCTCTCATAGGGGATAATCATAGTCGAGCGGGGTAGGTGTTCGGGAAGCGGTCAGGGAGCAATTCAGTGACGGTGGGGAGGCCGGGGACATGCCTCAAGCAAGGGGGGCCTCCGAAGGCCCCGCGATTACGGAAGCACTGCCTCCTCCCAGCAGAGGCGGAGATCAACAACCCGGAAAGCTCCCGAGGCGCGAAATGGGATTTCACGGCGGGAGTGAGGGTGGCAGGGGTCGCTCACCCGAATGCGACGCCGCGATTCACGGAATCGCGGGGCGGGGAATCGGCCCTCCCGCATAGACCTGCTCTCCATCGCCGCGCGTCGGGAATCGTCTCGCGGAAAACCAGCGGCTGATCAGTTTCCAGCGTCGCGATAAAGCTCTCCCAATCGGTTCGGACTGCCATCCCTCCCGAGAAGACTGGCTGCATTGTTCCTCCCGGGATTGAAGTAGGCATAACGTTCGACCACGCGGCTCTTTTCAAGGAATTCCAATGACTTTCGCAGAAAGCGGTAATGCTCGTCCTCCGGGCCGCTCCACCCATTGAACTCGGTCACCCAGATCGGCAGCCGGTAGGCACGATCAAGCCCCTTGATGAAGCCCTCGAACTCACCGGGATCGCGACTGCGGTACCAGTGCACGGCGACGAAATCGACTTTCAGCTTCCCTCGTTTCGCCCCCTCCATGAAGCGTTCAAGCCATGCCATGCCCGCCTGATCGGAGGAGGGGGCGGGCGCTCCGAGCCGAAGCTGTTTCTCCGCAGCCAGTTCGCTCAGCCGCGGCCAAAGCTCCAGGGCCCTTGGAACCGAGACATTCCCTTGCTTCGCCCGCTCGGGCTCGTTGAATCCCAGCAGGTGGGAAATCCCTTCCATCGAGCGGATCGCACCCGCTTGCTTCAGGCTCCATTCCCCTTTGATCATCGGCACGAACTCGATCGCCTTCGAGGGCCGCGTTCTCGGGCTCCAAGTGTAAAACCACGAGGCTCCGAAAAGCGCATGGAGTTTCGCATCCCCTCCGGCCCAGCCCTTTTTCTTAGCCGGCTTGGCCGCCTCCGCCCGCGCCCTCCCGGACGCAATGGCGGGAAGGACGGCGAGATGCCGAAGGGCGCGGCGGCGATCGATCATCGGTTGATCGTGACGCCTTGGGATTCTCCCGTCAATGCTCCTTTCCCGCACGAACAAAGTTGGATAGCGCAAATTCAGATCCGCATTATGGTGACCGGAGGCTCGAATCGATCGGGCGAAATCCGTGCCCTCGAAAGCGCGAAAATCATCACCCCGCCCCATTCCCCTCCCGTCCACCCGTCACGATACTCCGTTCAAACCACGACCGAAAATCATGAAAGCAATGACACGCAATATCCTCCTTGCCCTCGCGGGTTCCGGACTCTTCTCTCTCGCATCCTGCGGGAAAACCGATGAGAACACGGAATCGAAATCCGACGCGAATGCGTCCTCCACCTCGGAAGCCGGAGCCGATCCGAAGCTGTTCGCGGAAACCTACCTCTACGCGCTCCAGAACAAGGACACCCCCAAACTCGATAGCATGATGCTGACCGATGGCGTCCCCGCCGAGACCGTGGAGTTCTTCAAGACGATGCGCGAGGAGCCGGGCGAGGGCACGAGTCTCAGTGTCGAGGTAACGACCCCGTCGCCGGAAGACCTTGCAAAATTCGCCGGGGAGCAGGAAATGCCCGACGGCAAAATGTACAAGATGCCGATGACGCCGACCCATCTGCTGAAGATCACGGCCGAAACGAAGGACGCGAGCGGTGAAAGCAAGAGCAGCAGTTCCATGCCGATCGCCGAAAAGGACGGCCGCTTCGTCATCCTCCTTCCCGTTCCCGCCGGCTAACCCTTTCGGTGGTTCCCCGGCCGAAGGGCTCACACGCATCTCCACGCGCCTCGACGCGTGCGGGATGGCCTTTCCGTCGCCACTCCTCAGGTCAGAAACCCGACCGGCGGGTCTCCGCTGGAGAGGCCGACGAAGTTCCCGATGTTCGGGAGCACGAGCGGTAGGGACGAGCGCGGGACGCCGAGCCAGAGGGCCATCTCGGCGAAGAAGGCGTCGCAACTGGTAGTGGGGATGAGGCGGCCGCGGCCGGTATCGAGCGGGTTGACCTCAGGGCCGGAGGCGGGATTAACGGCGAGACTGGGGAACGCGCCGTGGATTTTTTTCCCGTCGACCGCGCCGCCGAGGACGAACTGGTTGCTCCCCCACGCGTGGTCGGAGCCGCGTCCGTTGCTCGTGAGGGTGCGACCGAAGTCGGACGCGGAGTAGACGAGGACGTCGTTTTCCATGCCGAGGGCGACGAGCTGAGCCCAGAAGGCGCCAAGGGCGGCATCGACCTGCGGCAGCATGGCGGCCTGGTTGGCCAGGGTTTCGCTGTGGTGGTCCCAGCCGCCCCAGTTGACGAAAAAGGTCTGGCGACAGGCCCCGAGCTGGCCATGTCCGAGGAGCGCGCGGGCCACGACCTTCAACTGGCGGCCAAGCGAGCTGTTCGGAAAGGCGATGTTGCCCGGAAGGGTGCCCGAGATGGCGGCGGAGAAAGCCTCGTAGGATTCGAGGGCCGAACGGCGCTTGGTTTGATAGGTCTGCTGGAGGAGATTCGCGTATTCGAGCGCCAGTTGGCTGTCGAGCGCGCCGCTGGTGACCTGCTCGAAGCTGTTGGTGGCAGAGAAGGCCGGATTGTAACCCTGGAGCGCGATCGCGCCGCCGTCGGGCTGCTGGCTGTTGCCGGGATAGGCGGCGAATTCCGCGATGGTGCGGCCGGTCTGCCAGACGTTGCTGCCGTCGGTCGAGATGTTCATCGAGACGGCCTGGCTGGTGTTGAGATCCTTCAGCAGGTCGGCGGTACGCCCGGCCCAGCCGAGACCGGAGCGCGAGTGCGGGACACTCGTCTGCCACTGCTCGATCTGGTCGCTGTGCGAGTAGAGCCCGAGCGGCAGGCGCTTGAGGTTCTGCGCGACCTGGGTGCGATTCATGACCGGCTCGATGAGGGTGCCGACGTTCGCGACAAACGCGGCGTCCCCCGCGTCGAAGCGCGCGGCCAGGTTCGGCATCGCACTGTTGACGGCGAAGGTGCGGCCCGGCGTGTTGTCGGGATGGATCCGGATGAGATTCTCCTGGCCGAGGGCGAGATCGGCGCGGGAGGCGGTGTATTCGGCGAACTCGGAACCACTCCACGGCGTGAGCACGTTGAAGGAATCATTGCCGCCCGAGAAGAAGAGGCAGACGACCGCGCGATAGCCGTTGGCGCCGGGCCCGTTCTCGGCGGCGAGGTGGCCCGCGAGCCGGAGGTTGAGCAGCGTGTTGAGCACCGAGATGGAACCGATGGCGGCGCAGTTGGCTTGTCCGAGGAATTGGCGGCGTTTCATGGTCTTACCGGAGGACGTTGAACTCAGGCGAGCTGACGATGAGATAGATGGCGAGGCGCAGGCGCTGCTGCGGCCACTGCCAGGTCGGCGGGCCGACACGCTGCAGCGCCTCGCGAATGATGCGGTGGTTCTCCGGCGCGAGCGTCCCGCCCGTGAGCGCGAGATCGAGGCGCCGCAGGAGCGGGTCGGGGTCGAGCGGGGTCACGTTCGGCACGGGCGCGTTCGGATCGGTGCCGGGCGGGAGATTGAGCGCCATTTCGGGATCGAGGTTGAGCCTCACATTGTGCGAGGGGGTTCCCGTTCCCCAGCGATGAAGCCCGTTCACGATGGCGTTCCAAAAGTAGTTCGGCCCGGTGTGCATGGACGTCGCATTGAGGATCTGAAACTCGGGAGCCGTGAGATCTGCCTCCGTGATCGGGCCGGGCGGCGAGTAGGCGGGGAGGTAGAAATTGAAGACGCTCGGACTCTTCAGCGGCTCCTCGATGTGGTCGAGGGTGAAGGCATCGAGGGCGTAGAAGCCGGCGGCGGCACTGGCATTGAAGGCGCGCGCGAAATTCACGCAGCGGAGGAAAGGTTCGCGCACTTTCCCGAAATTCGGATCCGTGAGCGAGGCGTAAGCGCGCGCCTCGGGATCGAGCAGGATGGCCTTCACCACCGCCCGCATATCGCCGCGGACGCCCGATCCATTGTCCGCGAACGCGGCGGCGACGCGGCCGATGTAAGCGGGGCTGGGATTCGAAGTGACGAGGCGCTGGATGAGTCGGATGGAAACAAACGGGCCAGTGTTGGGGTGATGGAAAAGGACGTCGATGGCGAAATCGACGTCCGCCATTGTCGCGCTGCCGGCATTGCCCGGCGAGGGCGTTCGCGAGGGAGTCGTCGCGCCGAGAAGGAGGGTCTTGGGGTTGCAATCATG
>JAHEDC010000344.1 GCA_024641425.1 Verrucomicrobiales bacterium
CTGAGGCGGGAAGAACGCTCACATTCGTTGGAGGCAGTTCGACGGAGGAACCGTATGCACAGTTTGAATCCCGCGTATTCGAAGGTTTGGATGTTTCCCAGGGTGCGGAATCTCCGTGGGTTTTTGCTGGGAGGGTTGGCGCTTTTTTTCTGGCCGGTCTGGCAGTGGTATTCCCTCAGGATGACGGATGGATCAGACGAGCCACTGGGCATGCTCGCGCTGGTGGGGGTGGTGGCGCTGCTCCGGGAACGGCGAGCGGAAAAGGCGGAGTGGTTTCCGTTGGGATTGGCGGTCGGATTGGCGGGGTATGTCTGGTTCCTTGCGGTGGGAGGTGCGCCGCTCCCCCGGGCGATGTGCGCGCTCGTCGCGCTGGCTTCCGTGGGAATCGGAAGGAGAAGGGGCGCGGCGGGAATGTTCGGACTCCTGCTGCTGTCGTTGCCGGTATTGGCAAGCGTGCAGTTCTATCTCGGGTATCCGATGCGCATTTTCGCTGCCTGGATAACCGAGGCCGGCTTGGGAATCCTCGGCATCGAGACCGCGCGCGAAGGGATGACGCTTTACCGGGAGGGGGTGCCGGTGTTGGTCGATGCCCCATGCAGCGGCGTGCGGATGCTCTGGTGCGCGCTGGCCTTGCATTGTTTCCTTGCCGCGAGGCGCGGAAGCGGGGCGTCGGCAGTGATGCTTGGGAGCGTTGGGGTGTCGTTGATGGTTCTGTTAGGCAACGCCTTGCGATCGATGGTCCTTTTCCTGAAGGAAAGCGGAATGGTCGGCATGGCGGAATGGATGCACGAAGGCGTCGGACTCCTGGTGTTCGCGCTGGTTTGCGTGGCGGTGGTGCGCGTGCACGGCGTCGCCTTGAGAATCCGGCGTCCGAAGGGTCGCTGGCTGGGGGCGGTTTGCGTGCTCGCGGCGCTTCCTTTGGTCCTGCTATTGCCAGAGCGCCGGGTGGTGGGAGACGAGGGCTTTCCGGGTTGGCCGCTTCGCTTCGAGGGGAGGGTGCTGACCGAGGTGCCGTTGGAAGGAGCGGACGCGCGCTTCGCGGACGGATTTCCCGGGAAAATCGCACGCTTCACGGATGGCGGGCGCTGGCTGATCCTGCGTTGGGTTGCCCAGCCGACGCGGAAACTCCATTCGGCAGCCGATTGCCTGCGCGGGATGGGTTATACCGTCGGGGAGCGGACGATCCGGAGCGCGGTGGACGAGACGCGGTGGGCCTCGTTCCGGGCGTGGGATCGTGAGGGCGAGGCCTTGGAAGTGCGGGAAAGGATTTCCGACGGGACGGGGCGCGGTTGGACGGATGTGTCGGAATGGTACTGGAACGCATCCCTCGGGAAAACGGAGGGGGCGTGGTGGGCGGTGACGATCTTGGAATGAAGCGCTTTCTTTCTCGTTTGCGGGAGGGCGGGATGATGGCATCGTTGGAGGTGCCCATGAAACTTCCCTCCGCTCTCGCCTTCGTCCTTCCGCTTCTTTTCGGAACCTGCCTTGTGATGGCGGAGGAGCCCGTGCCGAAGGAGACCGAGAAGAAAAAAGCGAAAACCGAGGCCAAGCCCGCCTGGAGGAAACTTTTCGACGGGAAGACTCTCGACGGGTGGGAAGTGATCGATTATGCCGGGCAGGGAGCGGTTTCGGTGAAAGAAGGGGCGATCCATATCGGGCAAGGGGAGATGCTGAGCGGGGTGCGCTGCGCGGTGAAGGATCTGCCGACCGTGGACTATGAGATTGAATTGGAGGCACGTCGCCTGAAGGGAAACGATTTCTTCTGCTGTCTGACGTTTCCGTACCTTGAGAAGCATGCCTCGTTCGTCGTAGGTGGCTGGGGTGGCGCGGTGGTAGGAATTTCGAGCATCAACTTCATGGACGCTTCGGAGAACATGACGACACAGATTCGGGAATTCGAGACCGGCCAGTGGTACAAGCTCCGGCTGCGGGTGACGAAGCACCGGATTCAGGCCTGGATCGATGACAAGGACGATGTGGTGAGCGTGAACGTGAAGGACAAGAACGTGACGATGCGTTTCGGTGAGATCGAGGAGAGTGTGCCCCTCGGGATCTCGACCTTCTCGGTGGCTGGCGAAGCGCGGAGCGTGCGTATCCGTCCGCTTTTGGCGGAGGAAATCGCGGCGGCGGAGAAGCTCAATCTGGAGGACGACAATGGATTCTAGATTATCGTGGCGGAGTGTATTGCCGCTGCTTGGGTTGGGTCTTTTTCTTTTCGGATGTCGGGCGGCGATGACACCGCTTGATCCGAAAGACCAGATTCCCGACTGGAGTACGTATCGGAACGGGGCGATCGGCTTTTTCTTCCAGTATCCGCCGATTCTTGAACTCGAGGAGAATGATCGTGATCTGGACGGGACCGAAGTTTCGGTGCTCTATCCTGGAATGAATTCGATCGTGTTCCGCGTCGATGTCGAAGGCGCGACGGCGGAGCGGACGCTGCTGGCGAAGGTTATTCCGGGGACGGAAGAGAGTTGCCGGGTCGGAGGCGAGTTGGGGACGCGGTTTCAGATCGCGGGAAGCGAGGGAAAACCGGAATTCCGCACGCTGGTGAAGCGGGAGGGGTGGATCTTCGTTTTTCAAGGGGAGGGAAAGACGTTCAAGGAAATCCTGGGTGCCTTCCATTTCGGGCCTCCGCCACCGCTGCCCGAGGGGTAGGTCAGGAAACGTCCGGGTGCTCGCCGCCATGGCGGATGTCGTAGGCGGACTGGGCGTAAACGCAGTCCTCGCCGATATTGACGGCATGGTCGCCGACGCGCTCGAGGAAGCGGACGACGAAGATGAGGTCGATGTAGTCCTCGGCGCGGGCGGGTTCGGATTCGGCGCTTGTGGTGAGGTGCTTGATCAGTTTCTTGTGCGCGCGGTCGAGGGCTTCGTCGCGGACGCCGAGGGCAAGGGCAGTCTTGAGATCGGCGTCGCGGAAGGCGGCGATGGCATCATCGAGCATGCCTGTGGCGATGGCAGAGATGGGCTCGACGAGATGGGTGTCGTCGAGGGAGGGCTGCCGGTTGAGACGGCGGGCGCGCTTGGCGATGTTGCTGGCCTGGTCGGCGATGCGCTCGAGGTTGTTCGATGTTTTCATGGTGGAAATGACGAGGCGGAGGTCGCCTGCGATGGGGCCGTAGCGGGTGATGAGATCAAGGCCCTCGCGGTCGATCCGGAGTTCGAGCTGATCGACGTCCTCGTCTCCGGCAATGGCGCGATTGCAACGGTCGTCGTCGCGCTCGAGGAGTCCGGTCATGGCATGCTCCAGGTTCTCGACGGCGATTTCGGCCATGCGGAGGAGATCGGCGCGCAGGGTTTCGAAGTCCTCGTTGAAACGGCTGAGGATGTGAGGATTGGTGGTGCTCATGGGAGGAAGGGACGGCCAAGCTTAACCGAAACGACCGCTGACGTACTCCTCGGTTTTCGCGTGTTTCGGGTTGGAGAAGATGTCGTTGGTCGCGCCGTGTTCGATGAGTTCGCCAAGGTAGAAGAAGGCGGTTTGGTCCGAGCAACGGGTGGCCTGCTGCATGTTATGCGTGACGATGACGATGGTGAACTGCTCCTTGAGGTGGGTGATGAGTTCCTCGATCTTCAGCGTGGCCACCGGATCGAGGGCCGAGCAGGGCTCGTCCATGAGAATGATGGACGGCTTCACGGCGATGGTGCGGGCGATGCAGAGGCGTTGCTGCTGGCCTCCGGAGAGGCCGAAGGCGGAGGTTTCAAGGCGATCCTTCACCTCGTCCCAGAGGGCGGAGACCCGGAGGCTCCAGTGAACGCGTTCCTCGATGAGATGCTTGTCGCGCATGCCCTGGATGCGGAGACCGTAGGCGACGTTCTCGTAGATCGAGCGGGGGAAAGGATTCGATTTCTGGAAGACCATGCCGACCTGCTGCCGGAGTCGGATGGCATCGACGGTGCGAAGGTTGATGTCGCTGCCGTCGATACGGATGTGGCCCTTCGTGACGCGGGCGGCATCGATGACGTCGTTCATGCGGTTGAAGCAGCGCAGGAGGGTGGACTTGCCGCAGCCGGAGGGGCCGATGAAGGCCATGACCTCGTGGCGCGGGATGTCGAGGGTAATGTCCTGGAGTGCGCGGCTCGCGCCGTAGCAGAAGTCGACGTGATCGACCTCGATGGCGGGAGTGAGCGCGTGCGCCGGATCGGCGATCCGTTCCCGGCTTTCCGGTTTGAAATCAGCTAAAGAGACCACGGACGTAGTTTTCGGTTTGGGTTTGGGCGGGGTTCTCGAAGATCTTTTCGGTGCGGTCGTATTCGACGAGCTCGCCGAGGTAAAGGAAGGCGGTCTTATCGGAGCAGCGGCGGGCCTGCTGCATGTTGTGGGTGACGATGACGATGGTGAATTCCTTCTTCAGTTCGAGCATGAGTTCCTCGATCTTCAGGGTGGCGACCGGATCGAGGGCGGCGCAGGGTTCGTCCATGAGAAGGATCTGCGGGCGGTTGGCGATGGCGCGGGCGATGCAGAGGCGCTGCATCTGGCCACCGGAGAGACCATAGGCGGAGGTGTGGAGGCGGTCCTTCACCTCGTCCCAGAGGGCGGCTCCCTTGAGCGAGCGCTCGACGACCTCGTCAAGTTCTGAGCGCTTGTTGCGGCCCGCGACGCGGAGGGAGAAGATGACGTTCTCGTAGATGGATTTCGGGAAAGGATTGTATTTCTGGAAGACCATGCCGACGCGTTTGCGGAGGGAGATGACCTCGACATCGGGATCGTAGAGGCTGGTGCCGTCGAGGCGGATATCGCCCCGGTGATGGACGCCGTCGATGAGGTCGTTCATGCGGTTGATGTTGCGGAGGAGGGTCGATTTCCCGCAGCCGGAGGGCCCGATGAAGGCGGTGATCTCCTGCTCCGGGATGTCCATCGTGACATCGTGGATGGCCTGCTTCTCGCCGTAGAAGAAGGAGAAGGCGTCGATTTGGATGTAGGCGGTGTCGAGAGTGGGCATGAGTGGGAGATAGGTCGTATAAGACCTATGGGAGGAGCCCTAGAAGCTGGCGAGGGCGTATTTTTTCCTAAGATGGTTTCTGAGAAGAATGGCGGCGAGGTTCATGACGACGACGAGGACGATGAGGAGGAAGGTGGTGGCGAAGACCATGGGTTTGGCGGCTTCGGAATCGGGGGACTGGAAGCCGAGATCGTAGATGTGGAAGCCGAGGTGCATGAATTTCTGCTCGGGGTGGAGGTAGGGGAAGATGCCGTTGATGGGAAGTTCGGGGGCGATCTTGACCACGCCGACGAGCATGAGCGGGGCGACTTCTCCCGCTCCGCGGGCCATGGCGAGGATGACGCCGGTGAGGATGCCGGGGGTGGCGCTCGGAAGGACGATGCGCTGGATCGTCTGCCACTTCGAGGCCCCGCAGGCGAGGGCAGCCTCGCGCACGCCGCGGGGGACAGCACCGAGGGCTTCCTCGGTAGCGACGATGACGACGGGAAGGGTGAGGAGAGCGAGGGTGAGGGAGGCCCAGAAGATGCCACCGGTGCCGAAGGTGGGTGTGGGGAGCTTGGCCGAGAAAAACGAATGATCGATCCAGCCGCCGACAAAGTAGATGAAGAAGCCGAGGCCGAAGACCCCGAAGACGATGGAGGGAACGCCGGCGAGGTTGTTGACGGAGATGCGGACGCAGCGAACGAGGAAGCCCTGCTTCGCGTATTCGCGGAGGTAGATGGCGGCGATGATGCCAAAGGGGGTGACGAGGAGGCTCATGAAAACCGTCATGACGAAGGTGCCGAAGATGGCGGGGAAGATGCCGCCTTCGGTGTTGGCTTCGCGAGGTTCTTCAGAGAGGAAGGTCCAGAGGTGCCCGAGGAAGATGCCCACTCTCTCGAAGAACGAGAGGGCGTTCGGGTAGTAGAAGGAGACGATGTCGGTGACGGGCTGCGTGCGCTCCTCGCCGGTGGCGGTGGTGTAGGCGAGGACGTTCTCCGACTGTTTCGCGCGGAGAGAGCCGGCCTTCTTGGCGAGGGTCTCGTATTCGGACTGGAGGGTGGCGACGCGAGCGTCGATTTCGGTGGGGTCGGAGGTGGTCTTCTTCTCCAGATCGAGAGCGGCGAGTTGGCGGTTGATCGCTCCGATCTGGCCTTTCTCGATGGCCTTGATCTCGTCGCGGCGGTCGTTGCCTTCCTCGACGAGGTCGCGGAGGCTGGCAGGGAACGCGGGGTCGTCGGCGGGAATGACGGTGCCGGAGGCGGTGCGGATCTCGCCGGGATAGAAGATGGCGTCGCCGTATTCAAGACGCTCGGCGGTGATCAGTCCTTCGGGGTAGGTCGTTCCGGTGATGTCGTCCTTGCGGAGAAAGCGGAAGGCGAAACCGTAGGCGTCCTTGTTGCCGAGGAAGAGCTGGATCTCGGTGTGGCGGTCGTCGACGGCGCCGGCCTCGCGTTCGAGGACGATCTCGCCGGCGAGCAGTCTTGTTTCTCCGAGGGTGGCCTCGCTGCCGGCGGCGAGTTCGACGAGGGCGACCTTCTTCGGCCAGAAGACCTCGACGCCGCGGACGAGGATGAGGCCGATGAGTCCGACCGACATGAGGATGCCGAAGGCAAGGCCCATCGAGGTGAGCCAGACCTGGGCCTCGCCGATGGGGGCGCGGCCCTTGTCGGGTTTCGCGTCGGGTGGAATCTCTGGAGTTTCGGAGGGCATGGCCGGCAGTCGGATCAGACGAGCTTGAACTTCTCGCGGAGGCGGGTGCGGAGGACCTCGGCGGCGGTGTTCAGGACGAAGGTGATGGCGAAGAGGAGGAGGGCACCGAGGAAGAGGGCGCGGTAGTGGGTGGAATGCTGGGGGGCTTCGGGAAGCTCGACCGCGATGTTCGCGGAGAGCGTGCGCATCCCGTTGAAAATGTTCCATTCCATGATCGGCGTGTTTCCCGTCGCCATGACCATGACCATCGTTTCCCCGACCGCCCGGCCGAGGCCAATCATGAGGGCCGAGAACACGCCGGCGGAGGCGATGGGAAGGACCACGGTGCGAACGACCTGCCAGCGGCTGGCTCCGAGGGCGGAAGAGGCGGCGGTAAGGGAGGGCGGAACGCTGGAAAGGGCATCCTCGGAAATGGTGAAGATAATCGGAATGACGGCAAAGCCCATCATGAAGCCGACGACGAGGCTGTTCCGCTGCTCGAAGGAGGTGCCGGTGAATTCGGGCCACCAGAGGCGGAAGTCGGCGACCT
>JAHEDC010000020.1 GCA_024641425.1 Verrucomicrobiales bacterium
GGCCTCCGCATGAGCCAGATCCTCACCGAGTACTTCCCGTCCAATCCCGTCGCCGCCCTCTCCGGGCCAAACCACGCCGAGGAAGTGACACGGAAGCTCGCCACCGCCGCCGTCATCGGCTCCACCGATCCCGCCGTCGCCGTCGAGCTCCAGCAAATACTGACCCTCCCCTGGTTCCGCACCTACACCAGTGACGACATTGCCGGCATCGAATTGGGCGGTGCGATCAAGAACGTCTTCGCCATCTGCGCCGGCATTGCCGAGGGTCTCGGACTCGGCGACAACGCCAAGGCCGCCCTCGTCACCCGCGGTCTCGCCGAAATGATCCGGCTTGGGAAGGCCCTCGGCGGCCAGGCCGAGACCTTCCAGGGCCTCAGCGGCGTCGGCGACCTTATCGTCACCTGCTACAGCTCCCACAGCCGGAACAACCGCGTGGGAAACCGGCTCGGAAAAGGCGAAGCCCTCGCCGACATCATCGCCTCCATGAACATGGTCGCCGAAGGCGTCCCCAATACCGCGAGTATCCACGATGCCGCTCGGAAAGTCGGCGTCAACACCCCCCTCATTGACCAGGCCTACGCCGTTATCCACGAAGGCAAGTCTCCGGCCCGCGCTCTGGGCGAGCTCCTTTCCCGCGATCCCCGTCCGGAGAGCGACTGACCCTTCTTCCGATCCGTGGCTTTGGTGAAAGGGACCCGGGGGCTCGGGGAAAAGGACGGCATGCCGCTTTTCACGGGTCGCCGGCCCCGGTGGGCTTCGGGCTTACCGGCAACAAGGTGGCTCGTTCGCGCGCACCGGGAAACCAAGGGGTGACGTCAAGAAAACGGCCCCTCCCACCGCAACGATGGGAGAGGCCGCCGAGTAGTCTAGTCCTGACAAAAATGAAGGATCAGAAGCGAACAATCGTTCCCCAAAGCTCTCCGTAGCCGGTCGAGTTCTCGAAGATGTGGAACTCGTCGATCGTGGAGAAGCCGTTGTTGGAGGTCTGCCCGAAAGCGAGATCCAGACGGTAGTCGACGCCGAAGATACTCACCGTCGCCGAGGACTGGATGTCCGTCAGGCGGAAGTAGTCGGCATCCCCGTAGGCGGAACCGGTGTTATTCGGCGTGGAAAAGAGTCCGAAACTGTAGTCGAACGTCTTCGTGACGGCACCGCCCATGAAGGCGATGTCGATCGAGAAGTCGACGGCAGTCGCGTTGGTGCCGAGATAGGTCGTTCCGTTGCGGTATTCCATGCTCCCCAGAAGGAACCGATCACCGACACCCACGCCATCGAAAATACTTCCCTCGAAGTCCGCGTGGTTCGCGGTCGTGCTGCTCGAATAGCGCGTTCCCCACTGGAAGTAGCTGCTTGTCTGGCTCCCGATGAGGTTCGTGTTAATGTTGGCGTCTCCAGTGGGATGGCTGAAGAGACCGCCCGCGAAACCCGAGATGAGCCATTCGTCGCCTGGATCGCCACCTCCGCCGCCGCAGCAATCCTCCGGATTGTCACAGACGGCGCTCGGCTGCCCGGGATTCCAGATCAGATTCTGATCGTAGGACGTGCTGGCATTGAGGAAGAGCGTGGCCTCCCAGAGAAGTCCGCTACGGGCCACCCCTTGAACACCGCCGGCGCTGAGAGCCACATCGGTGGTGAAGGCAGGGGATCCGTCCGCATTGACCCGAACCGCCTGGATGGTAAGGGCACCGTTGCGCCATTCTCCATTGCGGCCCGGAATATTCTTTCTCACAGCCTCGGTGGTCGTGGGAATGATCCCCCCGGCCGGCGCCACGTTCTGGTCGAACGAGATCTGGAGATCGGACAGCCGGGTTGTTCCCGCCACGCCGCCGAGGCTGAAGACCGGAAGATCCTCAAGCTCGGTGCTTGCGTAGGAGCGCACGCCGACAAAGCTAGAGGAAGCTCCCGCAGCCGGCGTATTGATGACGATCCGCCCCCCGATCGAGAGATCGGGATTCGCGATGATGAGCTTGAAGCGGGTGTTCGGATCAGTGATGTCGCGGCTGATATTATGCAACGCGCTGTCGAGGACGTTGAAGAAATCGACGCTCGTCGTCTGGAACTTGTCGTCATAGCGGTGGACGTGCCCATCCGTTGTCCCGAAACCGAACTCCGCGAGGAACGAGGAAGTATCGACTTCAAGTTGACCGCACACGAGACCGTTGTTGGTGACGAGGGTCGGATCCTCGGATTCCTCCTCTTCACCGCCACCGCCGAGGGTGTCGCCATGGATGGTTACCGGAGCGCTGGTGAGGAACCAGTTGTTGTAGCCACTCGGTGCGTAGACCCGGGCGACCAGAATCTGGTCCTCCTCCAGGCTAATCTGGCCTCCGCTGTAAAGCACGCCCGAGGTCGGTTCACCGTTGACGTTGCCGGGATCGACCCCGTTCACATTGAAGACGACGCGGGCGCCTACCGGCATGTCATGGTACTGGGTGACAAGCGAAAGGGCAACACGCCCGCCGTAGACAGTAGCCACAGCCTCGCGAAGCTGGATCCGCTCGATCGCGAGGGTGCGGGTATGAACGGGCGAGCTGTCGATATACGTATCGTTGAGGCTCTTCGCGACCGCGGATACCGTGATCGTGCTGCCACTCTGGCCCCAGAGACCGTGGCCGACCGGGACGGGCTGCGTGGCCCATGTTCCGGAAAACGGAACCCCGCTCGTCGCGTTTCCTCCGAGAGGCGAACTCCCATCGTAAGTATACTGCACCCGGAAATTGTCGCTGTTCATCAGAGCCGAAGGCACCATCCCTGGATTGACCAGTGTGATGAGGCCACGGTTGGCACCGGAACCCGGAGTTCCACCCCCGATAAAGGCACCTCCCAAATCCCCGTAATGGTAAGAGGACTTGTCGAATGCAAGCCCGATCTGCAAGGGAACTTTGTTGAAATCGATCGTCGCCGTCATGATATCACTGTCGATCCACTGGCTGTCATCGATCGAATCGGCGAAACTGTAAATCTTTGTCGTAGCGGCCTGGGCAAGGATCGCGTTGCTGTATTCCGCCCAATTCACCCCATCCGTCGAGACCATGATCACCGACGATCCCGACGGATTCTGGTTCTCGAGGCTGAAGGTGATCGGGAATTGAACGAGATCATACGTCCCTCCAGTTCCGACGGGAGGGTTGAGCTGAAGCGGTCCCCCCGGAGGCAAGGGATTACCGCTTCCATTGCCGGATCCGTTTCCATTGGGCGCGAGCGAGCCATCGGGGGATCGCGGGGCGTTCCGAGTATTCGACGGATTATCCGTAAAATTCCACACCCAGCCGTCTCCGCCGGAAAGCGCGAGATTGACCGTTCTGGCACGCGACTCCGCTCCTGTCTCGGCTTTCGCCGTGTTCATGGCGAATCGCTTGACTCCGCGCACGGGAGCTTTCGAAACATAGAAGCGGTGGTTCACGCTATCCCAGAGGGCTTTGGGCTCACCGGAACCTGCCTCTTCGAAGGTCTCGTCGATCGCTTCGATCCTCGGATCCAGCATCGTCCCCCGCAGTCCGGCGATCCTCGTTCCGGTCGCGATATCGGCCTTCGTCTTCAATTCGTCGAGGACCTTGGCCACTTTCCAGCTATTGGCGATCTTGCCTCCATTAGCTTTGAACATTCGCACAGCGCTATTCAGCACTGCCACATCCTGGTCTAGCTTGGTTGTCTGAGCAACCTGTGTCGTTTTGCTTACCGCTATCATCACCACGCCCCCGATGGCCGCCATAACGGCGAGCACGAGGAGCGCTTCAATGATGGAGAAAGCTCGATTGTTTCGGCTCGTGTTTCTCATGATTTGTCTTTTGTTTGTGTTTTGTAAATACCCAATTTAATTATGGTATTTATGGAAATTATTCTTTTTACACGAAAAAGACAAGCTTTTTATAATTTTTATAATTTTCATATCCCATGATCCACCTTTCCGCTACGGCTTCCAGCCCCCCCCGACCGGCCCTCAGGAGGATCTCGGGAACCGGTGCGCCACGGATTCCCACCTGTCAGCCTCCCCCTCCAACCCGCATTTAACCAGGCCTTCACGGATTTCCAGGAATTCCGGCTCAACAATTCCCTCCCGGGCAATCTGGATCTCATCCGCTGGCAAGGCGGGCATAACGAGTCTGGAAAGATACCAGCAGCCCCAGGCGCGCCATGTCCGAATTTCCTTCCTTGGAGCAACCATACGAGTCGCGAGATGCTGCCAGTGACGCCGGGGGTTTCCAATGAACTGGTCGGGACGTCGCTCGAGTAGAATCCACGCCACAGCCGCGTAGGGAAGGGGCCACGCTTCCAGGATAGGCTCTCCATTCCGCAGATCGCTCCCCAGGGCGCGATTAATGAGAAGCAGCGACCGGGCGGGAAGGCCCTCCTTCCAAAGGGATTGCGCGTAGCCGAGAGCCGCTTCGTAAAAGCGCGCACCACGGTCGTTCCCCAGATCTCGTGTCGCCGCTGCCGTGATGACAGTGTCCACCCTTGGAAGATAGGGGCAATCTGGAATCGAAATGTCGTGCATGGCGGTCGAACGGGCGAGTCCCTGTTACTTTCCGGGCGTCTCCAGCAACGAGAACTCAACGATGAGGGGGCGATGATCCGATCCCAGGCCGGGTCCTACCGTCCTTGAGATGAGGACAATCGACGGCGACACGAGGCAATGATCGATCGGGAGTGCCACCAGGGGAATTCCGGGATACCAGGTCGGCTGAAGGCCGCGCCCCGTGCCCGAGTCCACCACGTTGGCACTTTTGAGCAATTGTTTGAAATACGGCGACCACGGAGTGCAATTGAGGTCCCCCAGAATCATCCGATGTCCCTTTTCCTTCCGCAGTATCTCACCTGCGGCATCGAGCCGGTCATTGCGATCCCTCGCCTTTCCGCGCCCCGTCGGGGGAACGGGATGCACCCCCACGAAGCGCAATTGTCGCCCATCCAGATCGACGGTGGCCGCTATGTAAGGCACATTGGCCTCCTTGACCGGCAATTCCTCGATATCGGAAAGCGGCATTTTGCTGAGGAGCCAGATACCGAAGGCATTGTCTCGCGCCTGGATCACCTCATACTTGTAGTCGGCGAGTATCGGGCGCAAACGGCGCTCCCAGGCAGGGGTCACTTCCTCGAGGAGGAGAATCTCCGCCTTCTGCTTCCCGAGAAAGGCAACGACTTCCTCCGGGCGCTTGTTGTCGCGGCGAAGATTGAGCAGGAGCGCGGTGTAGACGCGACCGACACTGAGCTGCGACTCTCCTTCCTTCGGGTAGTAGAAGGGAAGGAGTTGGAGACCGCAGAAAATGGCGGCGGCGGCACCGATCAGGAGGCGCCACCAGCGGCGGCAAGCCAGGTTCACAAGCACCACAACGCACGCGGCCCCGAAAATATAGGGGACAAAGTGCGTCGCCAGTTCGAAGTACCAGGCAGCGGAAGCGAGAATTATCGCCGCGCAGGCACCGACCACCAATACCATCGCGGTATCCGCCAGTGCCTTCACAGGCTTGGCGCCGGAAGAAGATTTGGTACTCACCCGCCAAATGAACACCCCGCCGGGCCACGATGCAAGTCCAAGGAGATCAGCCCCCCTGCACCGGAGGCATGATCGCCACTTCCTGCCCCTCGGACAATCGGTCTCCGCGCCGCACGTATTGGAAATCCGCCGCGACGAGGAGCTTTCCGTCCCAATCACCGAGCACCGGCCAGCGGACGTAAAGTGACTCCAGAAGATCCGACACGCGGGCGCTTTCGCCGGGCAAGTCCCAAACGACTTCGCTTTCCCCGGTCACATCCCGAAGCACGGAAAAGAAAAGTACCCGTACCGTCACGTTGCGACCTCCCTCTGCCCTTCACCGGCCGCCCGGATATGCTCACTTTTGAGTGTCCCGACAAACGGAAGGTTCCGGTAGCGCCCGCAATAATCCAGACCGTAGCCAACCACGAATTGATCGGCGATCTCGAACGCCACGTAATCGGGCAAAATATCTTCCGCACGGGCCGTGTTCTTGTCCAGCAGCACACAGACCTTGACGCTTGCCGGCCGGCACTCCTCCCTGATTCGCCGCGTGATCGCCCCCAGCGTCCGCCCGCTGTCCAGGATATCGTCCACGACCAGAACATGCTCGCCCGCCATTCGCGGCATTTCCACCTGGTGAAACGTGACCGTCCCGCTGCTCTCCACTCCCCCGTGGTAGCTCGACACGCTCAGGCAGGCGACTTTCACCGGAAGATCAATCCTCCGCATCAGGTCCGCCGCGAAAAGCAAGCTCCCGTGAAGCACCACGAGAACGGTTAGTTCCTCTCCCGCATAATCACGCGTGATCTCCGCGCCGATCTCGTCCAATCGGCGGAGGATTGTCGATTCGTGAAAAAGGACACTTTCCATGTGGTCGTTCATGCTCTTCGTTGCTATCAGCTTATTGCCCAGACTTTGCTTCCAATCAATGAAGAACGACGCCCACTCAGTTCCCGTTGCGGACCTCCGCGTCAGCTACGCCCTCGCCACGTTCGACGCTGCCGACGCTGCCCCGGATCCCTTCGCGCAGTTCAAAACCTGGCTCGAGCAGGCTATCGCAGCCGCGGTGCCGGAACCCAACGCCATGGCCCTCGCCACGGCCGGTAACGACGGAATGCCCTCGGTGCGGACGGTCCTGCTCAAGGGAGCCGATGCGCGCGGGCTCAGTTTTTTCACCAACTACGAGAGCCAGAAGGCCCGCGAACTCTCGGAGAATCCCCGCGCGTCGATCCTCTTTCTCTGGAAGGAACTCCAGCGGCAGGTCATCGTCTCCGGCCGAATCGAGAAATGCCCCCGCGAGGAATCGGAAGCCTATTTTCACAGCCGCCCCCGTGGACACCAGATCGGAGCTTGGGTTTCGAAACAAAGTACCGCCATTCCGGATCGCAGTTGGATGGAGGCCCGCGAACGGGAATATGAACACCGCTTCCCGCAGGATTCGGGCCCGATCCCCCTCCCCGAATTCTGGGGCGGTTACCGGCTTCTCCCGATCTCCTTCGAATTCTGGCAGGGGCGCGTCAGTCGACTCCATGACCGCATTCTCTACACCGGCAGTGCAAGCACCGGCTGGAAGAAGGTGCGCCTCAGCCCTTGAAACGCCGAACCGCCGGATGGAACCGAAGGCATACAAATCCAGATTTTCTCCTTCCCATGGAGACAATCTGCTGATTTAATTCCGGAATTCTTCGGAATGGCATTGCTAATGGTCGATCATGTGCGCAGCATTCCATTCTGCGGCATTTTTGTGTGTTGAGGTTGATAGGGGTCCTTGAGACCCCCAGGGCCGGAGGGTTCCAGTAACCTTCCGGCCCCAACTCCCTTTTCATCGCCTCTCCTCCGGCGGACGGAGGAATTCGTTCGCGATTGGCTCGACGCGCGCTGGCGGTCTCGTGCTACCTTCGCAGGCCATGCCCGTTGTTGAACTTATCGCCGTCATATCCTCCGCCATCTTCGGCGTTCTCCTTGCCTGTCGGAAACAGATGGACGTCGTCGGCATCTTCGCTGTGGCCTTCTGCGTGGCTTTTGGCGGTGGAACCGTCCGCGACCTCTGCCTCGACCGCCATCCGCTCTTCTGGATCGCCCACGGCCACTACGTCATCGCCGTCTTCATCATCGCCCTCGTTGGCTCGGTCATTCCAAACGTGATTGTCAGGTTAAAGGGCGTCCTCAACATCCCGGACGCGGTCGGCCTTGGCTTTTTCAGTATCACGGGCGCCGGATACGCCCTCGAAGCCGGCACGCCTGTTTTCGTTGCCGCCATCCTCGCCGTGGTCACCGGCACCTTCGGAGGCGTGATCGCCGACATCATCTGCAACGAGATTCCAAGCCTCTTCCGCCCCGCCCCGATCTATGCCACCTGCGCCTTCGCCGGAGCCTGGGTCTACCTCCTTCTCGACCGCTACTCGACCGTACCGCATCACCTTGTCGTCGCCGCCGGCGTTGGCACGATCGTTTTCCTCAGGATGCTCGCCCTCCGCTGGAATCTGCAACTCCCCGCGACCCATGCAAACGGATAGACTCGATACCACGAAAAAAGGCGGAAACCCGGAGGTTTCCGCCTTTTTCCAGAAATCCAATCGAGTTGCTACTTTGCCACCTCGGAGGCGGTCCCCTTGTGGCCGAGAATCTTTACCGTTCGGTTGAGTTGCTCGAACTCGATCGGCTTCTTGATCACTGTCACCGGGCCGCTGCTGAGAATCTTGCTCAAAATCTCGCTGTCAGGATAGCCGGTGATGATCACGATCGGAAGATCGGGATGCATCGCCTTCAACTTCGCATACAACTCGTCCCCGCCAATGTCCGGCAGTTTAAGATCAAGGAATACAAGGTCGAATGTCTGCTTCTCCGCATAGGCAATCGCCTCCGCGCCTGAACCGACAACGATCCGCCCGAAACCCGCCTTCTTCAGGAATTGTTTGAACAGGGTCTGGAGGGCCGGGTCGTCATCCACGACAAGTACCGTGGGCTGGCCGCTCTCCTCATTGCGGAGAACGTCTCGGTCAAGCAGACTGCGCTTGATGCGCCAGCGTCCGCCGATCTGGATCGCGGGCAATTGTCCGCGCTGGACTAAATAATATACCGTCGGGAGTGGAATCCGCAAATACTCGGCGGTTTCCTTTACGGTCATTAATTCGGGTGCTTCCTCAGCCATCGTGTTTTTTTGTGTCGGTTAGTGTGAGTGTAGTGCTTCCAACTTCGGCGATAATTCGACTATTTCAGGAGCGAGAAAATTGATACTAATGCGATGCTTTCTTCTGAAACCACAACCGCCAAACGCCATGATTTCCAATTATTCTGGAAATTATGACACAGGGCGCGCGGCACGCAAGCAATAAAACCAATATTTTATTACGGATGCAAGAATAATTCAAAAATGATTCCCATTTTCTGGAAAAGAACACAGGTTTCACTTAATTTCAAAGACTTTTGAATTATAAAACCCTCCTGTTATTTTCTGAAAAGGCACCCCATTGCAAGAAAATCCACAGACAGCCCCCTGCCCAGAAGGACAACATAGACCAACGAATTCCGTGATCTCTCCGCTGAGGGCAGTCCGCAAATCCAACGACGCGAAGCGCCGATCCCGTCCTCAGTCCCCTTTCTCCCGACGCACGTCCGCACCGATCGCGAGGAGTTTGTCATCGATATGCTCGTAGCCGCGATCAATGTGATAGAGGCGATTCACGGCCGTTTCCCCGCTCGCGCACAGTCCCGCCAGCACGAGGGCCGCCGATGCCCTCAGGTCGCTCGCCATCACCGGCGCACCGCTCAGGTGATCCACGCCCGTAATGATCGCCGTGGCTCCGTCCATCCGAATGCGTGCCCCCATCCGCACCAATTCCGGAACATGCATGAATCGTTGGGGGAAGATCCTCTCGGTGACGGCACTGATACCGGGCGCGATCGAGAAAAGCGCGCACATCTGGGCCTGCATGTCGGTGGGAAAATCCGGGTAGGCGTCCGTGACGATTTCGTTTCCCCGAGGATTCGCTGCCGAACGGATCGTAATCGACTCGCCGGTGGCATCGGACACGATTTCGTGGCCGCAGGAGCTAAGTTTCTCAATCACCGGCTGCAGATGGGAAACACAAGCCCGTTTCAGGGTAACCTCCGACCCGGCGATCGCCCCCGCGACGAGGAAGGTCCCGGCTTCGATCCGATCCGCAATGACGTCATGCTCCGCTCCGTGGAGTTCCCTCACGCCTTCGATATCGATCCGCTGTGTTCCCGCCCCGTGGATCTTCGCCCCCATGCGGACGAGGAATCGGGCGAGATCGACCACTTCCGGTTCCGCCGCCGCGCCCTCGATGATCGTCTGTCCTTCCGCGAGCACCGCCGCCATCATCACATTGCCCGTGCCGAGGACGGTCGACCCGTGAGAGCCGCGCATGTTGATCTCCGCGCCACGAAGGCCATTCGGAGCACTGAGAAGGATGTTCCCCCCCTTCACCTCGACCTCCGCCCCCAGAGCCTCGAAACCACGCAAATGCAGATCGATCGGTCGATCCCCGATCACGCAGCCCCCCGGCAGTGACACTTCCGCGCGACCAAGCCGTCCCAACAGCGGCCCCAGCACGCAGACCGACGCGCGCATTTTCCGGACGAGGTCGTACGGTGCCTCGTGCGTGATGCTCTCGGCCTTCGTCACGACCGTCCCGCTCGCCCGCTCGACACCCGCTCCCAGGAGACTGAGAATCTGCACCATGTAGTTGGTGTCGCTCAGGTCTGGCACGCGCCGGATCTCGCATTCGTCGGGAGTCAACAGCGTTGCCGCGAGTATGGGAAGAGAGGAATTCTTGGAACCGCTGATGGTCACGCTGCCCTGCAGCTTCGTTCCGCCGCGCACGATGAGTTTCTGGATAGCCATGGAAAATGTTGGGGCTTCGGCCTGCGAACGTACCGCCGTCGAAAGCGGCGAAGGATGAAGGCGATTTTACGCGCGCGCCAGCAGAAATCTTTCAATCCCCGTCAAATCCCGCTCCGCGACCGCATCCCGGAATCCAGCAGCGCGCAACCGGTGCAACAGGGAGGTAGCCTGCCCGGCGCCCAGTTCCATCAGGACGGCCCCACCCGCTTCCAACCGCTCGCGCGCCTGATCGATGAATCGCTCCATGATTTCGGTGCCTTTCGGCCCTCCCGCCAACGCCCGCACAGGATCATGCCCGACCTCACGTCCCAGCGTCGGCACTTCCGCGTCGGCGATGTAGGGCAGATTTGCCACCACCAAATGGAATCGCCCTTCAATCGCGGAAAACAAATCCGTCTCCACCCGCCGCACGAGGACGGCCGGCGGCAAATCCAGCGCCGCCGCATTCTCACCTGCCAGAGCGAGCGCGTCCGCCGAGAAATCGGCCAACACGATCTCGCCTACCTTTCCCGCCGCGGCCTCCATCGCCAGACTGAGGCCTATTGCCCCGGTGCCGGTCCCCATATCCAGCACCCGAAGGCCCTCTCCCGCGCATTTCCCGAGCCATTCCAGAGCGTGATCCACAAGTTCCTCCGTCTCCGGACGCGGAATCAACGCGCGCGCATCCACCTTGAGGCTGTGGCCGCGGAATTCCACCGTTCCGAGGAGATGCTGCAGGGGAACTCCCTCGCCCCGCCTTTTGAGCATGTCCCTTGCCGGCACCAGCACGTCCTCGTCCAAGGGCTTATCGAAATCAAGATAGAGCGCGATCCGCTTGCAGCCCATTACATGCGCGAGCAAATGCTCCATATTCAGCCGCGCGCTCTCAATCCCCCGCTTCTCCAGATAGCGGCTCCCGCCCTGGATTGTCTCAAGCACGGTCGTCATCGAATGGATCTTCGTCCACGAATCGCTCAGGGATCGACCAGCACCAGAGCCTCGGCCGCCGAAGCGCCACCGTGCACCACCGCGTTCAAGGCCCGCGCGATCCCGACCGGATTCGCATGCTGCCACACGTTCCGCCCGATTGCGATTCCCGAAGCTCCGGCCGCAATCGCGTCCTCCACCATTCCCAGAAGACCCGCATCGTCGCCCATCGCCGATCCACCAAGGACAATCACGGGAACCGGACAGGCGTCCACGATCCGCGCGAAACCGTCCCGGTCCCCGGGATACGCCGTTTTCACCACATCGGCACCCAGTTCTGCCGCCATGCGCGTGGCGAACGAGATATTCTCCACCGTATAGTCCACCGGGCGCCCGATGCCGAAGGGCAGCGCCTCAATGATCAGCGGAACCCCCCGCTGGAGTCCTCCCGCGATCAACCCGGCACATTCCCGCACCATCCTCTCCTCGTTCACATGATGCGCGTAGAGCATGTTCATCATCGCCTGCGCCCCAATATCCAAAGCTTCCTCGGCTCCGTAGACCCGATAGGAACCCCGATCCGGATTCCCTTCAAACGGGGGCTTGTAGACATCCGTCCGAAGACAGAATCCCTTTCCTTTCAACGCCTTGGAAAAAGCGCGCGCGACCCCGAGATTGACCACGAAGCCGTCCACGTGAGGACTCAGCGCCGCAATCAAATCCCCGGGATGTTCAAGACCGGGCACCGGAATCGCCGTCCCATGGTCGATGGGTAGGATCACCGTTTTCCCTTTCTGGAAAAACTCCGCCAAATTCTCGCTTTTCGTACGCATAGGATTCTGTGGTTTCAGCACTACCCCAACCCGCACCCGCTGTCGAGACGCAATCACCGCCCGTCGGCCATTCCAAGTGAATTCCATCCCGATCCGGAGTATTTCGGGTCCGCAGGCGACGCCACCGCCATTCCCCGCCTTTTCCCGTCTTCCGCGAACGCGCTCCATGGATCGCGATTTAGGGCATCTCATTGCCTCCGCGACGGCCTTGATCCTTTATCCGCAAACGGAAATCAGCGGCCGCGGAGCGCGACAGGCTCCGAAGTGGGACGTTCGATGGTCCGGCGCTCATCCCCTGCCACCGCGCCGACGGGCAGCTGCCCGGTACGGAAGTGAGATCCGGACAAGGGAAATTCGCTCCCTCACGCGGGAATTCGGCCAACGGGACGGCACAGGCCCGTCAAGCGCCAGTCTCAGAGGCGGCGTGTCGTATCCCCACTACCGCCCTACCCTTTCTTGGGAAACGGCTTCGTGATGACGTCCTTGTAGGTCATCCCACCGGGGATCATCGGCAGCACGTGCTCGGAGTACGGCACCATCACATCGAGGACATAAGGCTCCTTGGCGGCGAGCATGCGTTTGATCGCGGCCTCAAGGTCGGCCTTGTGGATCACGCGCTCGCACTTCACGCCGAAACCGGCGCAGATGGTCGGGTAGTCGGGGTAAATCTTTGATACGTCCTTGCTCTCAGGATCGTAACGGTCATCGTGGTCGCCAAGATAGGTGTGGGCGCGGTTGCTATCGTACTGGAGATCCTCCCACTGCGCCACCATGCCGAGATGCTGGTTGTTGAGGATGATCGCCTTCGCCGCGATGTGCTCGGTTTTGGCCGTCGCCAGCTCCTGGATATTCATGATGAACGATCCGTCGCCGTCGATATCGACCACTTCCAGATCCGGACGGGCGACCTTTGCTCCGATGGCGGCGGGATATCCGTAACCCATTGAACCGAGTCCGGCCGAAGTAATGAAACGGCGCGGCTCGTCGAACCAGTAATGCTGGCCCGCGAACATCTGGTGCTGGCCGACGCCCGTCGTCATGATGATCTCCCCCTTGCTGATCCGGTAAAGTTCGCGGATCACGTACTGCGGCTGGATCACATCCGGCGTGTCCTCGAAGCCGACAGGGAATTCCGTCTTCCACGCGTCGATCTGCTCGTACCACGCCGGGAACGCGGTATATCCCCCCCCTTTCTTCACGGGCTTTTGACCGGAGGCATCAAGCATCCGGTTCAGCCGCTCCAGGGCCTCGCGGATGTTGGCCACGATGGGCAGGCGCACCACCTTGTTCTTGTTGATCTCCGCGTTGTCGATATCGATATGGACGATGGTGCCATGCTCGGCGAAGGCCTCCACCTTGCCCGTCACACGGTCGTCGAAGCGCACGCCGAGGGCGAGGAGAAGATCGGCCTCGTTCACGGCGTTGTTCGCGTAGACCGTGCCATGCATCCCAAGCCACTTCAGAGAAAGCGGATGCGTCTCCGGAAAGCAGCCCACGCCCATGATCGTCGTTGCGACCGGAATTTGCGTGCGCTCGACGAACTCGCGCAGGGCCTTGCTTGCCTCGGCACTGATGATGCCACCGCCGCAGTAGATCATCGGCCGCTCGGCATTCTTGATCAGCCCAAGCAATTCGTTCAACGCCACTTCGTCGAGATCGCGCTCGGCCGTATAGCCGCGGATGTTCACGGTCTCGGGGAAAACCGGATGCGTCTTGGCCAACTGCACGTCCTTCGGCAGGTCGATGACCACCGGTCCAGGCCGCCCGCTCTGCGCGATGTGGAAGGCTTCCTTCACGATGCGCGGGATGTCGTTGATGTCCGTCACGAGATAGCTGTGCTTCACCACCGGCAGGGTCATGCCGAAGAAATCCGTCTCCTGGAAGGCACCGCGCCCGATCAGGTGCTGGAAAACCTGGCCCGTGATCGCCACCAGCGGCGTTGAATCAAGGAACGCATCGGCGATGGCCGTCATCAGATTCGTGGCCCCCGGCCCCGAAGTCGCCATACACACGCCCGCCCGCCCCGTAGCCCGCGCGTAGCCTTCGGCGGCGAACGAGCCTCCCTGCTCATGGCGCGGCAGAATGGTCCGGATCTTCGACCGGGTCAGCGCCTGGTGCAGCGGCATGCTCGCGCCGCCCGGGTAAGCGAAAATGACCTCGACTCCCTCGCGCTCAAGGCAATGGACCAGCAGATCGGCACCGCCCGTTACGGTGCCCCGCCCGCTCTTTGCAGGGGTCGCGCTACCGCCTTGTTTTCTTGAAGAAGTCGTCTTGGTACTCATACAAATTGCTTATTATTAATAGGTTGCGAATCCTTTTCCTCACGCTTCCACGTGGTTGGACGGATTTCACCGGAACCCGCATTCTAAGCCGCCAGAACCGTTTGGCAAGCCTCCAGAATACCCCGGGTCTCGATTCGATCCCGGCACCTCGTCCCGCGGGCAGGTCTCCCCTGCCCCCTCACACGCCGACCGAGTCCTGATAGGAATTCAAAATGCCGACCGGTGCGTCCGCGACATTCACCCACACATGGACATGCGGTCGCCCCCGGAAATACCACACAAAGGACGGGCCCTCGAGCCGCCAGTTGTCGTAGATGCCATCGTCGCCAAGGTCTCCTTCCTTGTAGAAGGCAAGGTGGCAGCCATCAAGTCCCCCCTGGGCATGGAGGCACCTGATCGCCTCGTCCTGGTCGGAACTCCGGAACGGCTCGAGAAGCCTCCCGAGGATCCGCCGTAGCTCGTCCTTCTGGTCTGGAGCGAACGCACTTACCGGACACCCCTGGAAAGCTCCACCCGCGCCCTTGAATCCCACGAGTTCCTCGGAAGGCATCCCGCGGGTCACGAGCGCGAGTTCCTGATGCTTGCGGTCGAGAGTTCCGTAGAGTTTGTTCGCCTCCACCGCCTGGGGCCAGAAAACGTTGCTCTTGTGATCCGGCTTCTCATAGAGACGCTCGCCCTCGTGGGCGTAGAGGATCGGCCCCCCGAAGGCCACGTGCTCCGCGCTATCGCCGTCACAGCGCAAGGTCATGTGGCGACTCGTGAGGACGAACTCGAAGTTTCCCGAGGTGGGCTCACCGAAAATCGCGATCGATTGCTTCTTGCCGAAGCCGCCCACATCATCGTGCAGTTGCCGGTCGAAGCGCCCGTGCCAGTCCGGATTGGTCATTCCTTCGAAGATCGCCCGAATCATCGCCTGCTGGTCACGGGAAAAGAACGTTCCCTCGATCGTCGGATCGGTGATGCGCCAGTTATTCTCCAAGCGCGTGCGGAGAAGCCCTCGCTCCTTGTCGACGTAGTCCCACGGAAAACAAACCGCCTTCCGCTGCCGTTCGTCGAATCCTTCGAACAGGAGCTTCACCAACGACTCCGGTCCCGGCTTCTCTGGCACACGGGCGCCACGGAGAGATCCCGGGATCAAACCGAGCGTGGAAAGCGCGGCTCCACCCGCCCTGCGGAGGAAGGTGCGTCGCTCAAGCGGATTCGGAGGCATCTTCACATCCCCAGTCTACTCCGGATTTTCAAAAGGGAAGCACCGTAAATTCAGTCCCCCGCGCGTCGGTGCCCCACTTCCCCCGTTTAGGCAACGCGCTCCGTTTCAGTTCGAGCCGTCCTTCCAGTTCTTGATCCACTTCCGTTCCTGCTTGCCCGTCTTGTCGTCTCCGAATGACCAGACATCATAGGTATTGTTATGGGTCGCATTGGGATTCTTCTTGTCGTAGGTCCGGTATTGCCAGGCATTGTCGAACGGATCCTTCAGCGTGTATTTGCTTTCGCCGTCCTGACCGATCAAGCCGTTGTTGTCCCCATCGGGACTGATGAGCCGGAAGTCGCGGCTCGCGCGGTTCTCCGCTTCATCGAGTTTGCCATCCGAAGCGCGATCCCCGCCAAGGAGATCATCTCCGTCGCCGGTGAGGGCCTGGTAAAGAACCTGTCCGCCGCGCGTATCGCTGGCCGTTTCCGTATAGGGCGGGTATTCTCCCCACTTCTCGTAGTATTTGGTGAGGGCCGTCGCGATCAGATCCATCTGGTTCTGAGCCTGACTTTGGAAGCTCTTTTTCTGGGCGATCGAAATGATGCCAATCGTCAGTCCGGCCAGGATGACGATGATCGAAATCACGGTGAGCAATTCGATCAATGTGAAGGCGCGCGTCCGCGTGCCGGGGAGGGTGTTTCCGAACGACATTTTCATGACTCTCTTCTTTCTATGTTTTTGATGGGCGGAGTCTCTATCGGGAAAGGCTAACGCGGCGGATTGCAGCCTCGGTCAGTTTTGCTGGGACATGCCGCTGATGATCTTGATGAGCGGGAGGAAAAGCGCCATGACAATGACACCCACGACAAGGGCGAGCACGACAATCATGAGGGGCTCAAGCATCGAGGTCAGCGCGGATACGGCGTTGTCCACCTCGTCATCGTAAACGTCGGCGATCTTGAGGAGCATCTCGGGTAGTTGTCCGGTTTCCTCGCCGACATCGACCATACTGATGACCATGGGCGGGAACACCTTGCTCGCCTCCAGCGGCGTCACAATGGATTCCCCTTCCTTGACGCTCTCGTGCACCTGGTTGATGGCCTCCGAGATGACGACGTTGCCCGCTGTTTCCTTGGTGATGTTCAGGGCCTGGAGAATCGGTACCCCACTGGTGACGAGGGTTCCAAGGGTCCTGGCGAACCGGGAGATGGCGCTCTTGCGTTGCACGTCGCCGAAAAGGGGTATGCTCAATTTGATCGAGTCAACCACCCTTCGACCGGATTTCGTGGCGACGAACATCTTGTAGCCGACGAAGAGGATAATCCCCCCGCCGATGAGAAACCATTTATACTGGTTCAGGTTGCTGCTCAGGTTCATGACGAACTTGGTCAGGCCGGGCAGCTTGTCGGCGGACCCAAGCATGTCCTCGAAGATCTTCTTGAATTTCGGAACGATATAAGTCAGCAGGAAGACCATGATACCGCACGCGATCACCATCACGATGACCGGGTAGACCATGGCCGCGACGATTTTGTTCTTCAGTTTCTGTGCCTTTTCCTGGTATTCGGCAAGGCGGATCAGGACGAGTTCGAGAACACCGCCGAGCTCGCCGGCTTTGACCATGTTCACGTAGAGCTTGTTGAAGATCTTCGGGTGCTGGGCGAGGCTTTCCGAGAATGTCGAACCGGTTTGCACGGAGTCGGCAAGACCGTTGATGGTCCGCTTGAGAACCGGGTTCGGCTCCTGTTTTCCCAGCACGGTGAGACCGCGCAGAAGGGGCAGCCCCGAATCAATGAGCGTTGCGAGCTGGCGCGTGAAGATCATCAGGGTCTTGCTCTTCACTTTGCCCGAAGCGAAAAGCGTGGACTTTCCCTTCGACGACCCGGGTTTCGAGCGCGCGGCCCCTTTGGGGCCCTTCGTGGGCTTGGCCTTGGATTTCGCCCCCTTTGCCTTCCCCTCCTCGATGACCTGAGTGGGATAAAGCTGCATGCGACGAAGTTCGCCGATGGCGTCAGACTCGGAACCAGCCTGAAGGACACCGACCTGTTCCTCGCCTTTGTGATCAAGGGCTACATAACTGAAGTTTGGCATGGGAAACGCGGGATGGAAATTGGGGAATTTGGGGGAAGGTGGGTAATTCCCAGTATACTGGATCGCCAGTCGGAATGTCCACCAGAAAGAGCAGAACGGGAAAGGGATTTGGGAACGGGACGACTCAGGTGTATTTGATGACTTCCTCGATCGTCACACGACCGTCGAAAATGTTGCGCAAGCCATCCTCGCGAAGGGTGCGCATCCCGAGTTCGATCGCCTTCTGTTTGAGGACGACGGTGGCGGCCCGTTCCGTAACGAGTTCTCTGAGCGGATCGGTCATATCGAGGAGCTCGTAGAGTCCCTGGCGCCCCTTGTTACCGGTATTGTTGCATTTATCGCAACCCGCCCCGGTGTAGAATTGCTTTCCTCCGATCTGGTGCGCCTCGAGATCCAATTGGGCGAGCACCGCCGTGCTTGGCGTGTAGGCGACCCGGCACCCGTTGCAGATCGTCCTCAGGAGGCGCTGTCCGAGAACCGCCTCCAACGTGGCGGCCACGAGGAAGGGCTCGGTGCCCATGTCGATAAGACGTGTCACGGCACCCGGAGCGTCGTTGGTGTGGAGGGTGGAGAACACGAGGTGCCCCGTGAGCGAAGCCTGGATCGCAATCTGCGCGGTCTCCAGATCCCGCATCTCGCCCACCATGATACGATCCGGATCCTGACGCAGGAAGGCTCGGAGAATTCGACCGAAGGTCACTCCGATGGTGTCATTCGTGGGCACCTGGATGATCCCGTCGATGTCATACTCGACCGGATCCTCGGCGGTGAGCAGTTTCGTCCCCTCGTTGTTGATCTTGCGGAGGCAGGCATAGAGGGTAGTCGTCTTTCCCGCGCCGGTAGGCCCCGTGCAGATGAAGATCCCATTCGGTTTCTCGATCACCTCCTCGATGTATTCGTGGATATCCTTGGGCAGCCCGAGATTCTCAAGATCCAGACTGACGGACGAGCGATCGAGAATCCGCAGCACCACACTTTCCCCGAAAGTCGTGGGAAGCGTGGATACGCGGAAATCAACCTCCTTGTTGTCGATGACCTTCATGATCCGGCCATCCTGGGGCACACGGTGCTCGGCGATGTTGAGATTCGCCATCACCTTGATTCGGGAGATGATCGTCGCCGAAAGATGTTTGGGCGGCGGCGCCATCTCATAAAGCGCACCATCGACGCGATAGCGGATCTTGAAGTCATCCTCGAAGGGTTCGAAGTGAACGTCCGAGGCCTGTTCGCGCATGGCCTGGGCAAGCACGAGATCCACATAGCGGACAATCGGAGCGGCGTTCACGTCCGAATCCGGATCGTTCCCGTCCCCGAGGGCCCCCAACTGCGCGAGCATGTCACTGATCCCCGACGACGAATCCCCGGCATAGAACTGTCCGATGAGAGCCTCTACCTGGTGGTAGTCGGCGAGAACGAGTCCGATCTCCTTGCCAAGGGAGAAACGCAGATCCTCGAGCGTCTGGGGATTGAAGGGATCGGCGAGGGCGACGACAAGAACCGACCCGTCGAAGGTTACGGGCAAGGCTCCGTGCAGTCGCGCCATTCCCGCTGGAACCAGGGAAAGCAGATCCGGAGGCGGGTTGAAATTGGCGAGATCGACGTATTCGACCCCCAGCTCCTCCGAGACAAGCTGGTAGGTCTGATCGTGTTCAAGGACGCCGTAGTCGGCGAGCGACTCAAAGGCGTCCTTGCCGCTCTGGTTGATTTCGGCCAGCATATCATCCACTTGGGAGGCAGTGATATATCCGCGGTTCTTGACGATTTCGAGGACGTCATTCGGGCTCATGGTCGGTAGTGGGGAGTGGGAAGGGGAAAGAAATTGGGGATCGGTGCGGAGCGGGGAGGCGTTCTAATCGGAATCGCCCATCGTGACGTGGAGGACTTCACCCGCGGAGGTGACGCCGGCGAGGACTTTGCGGATACCATCTTCGCGCATCGTGCGCATGCCAAGCTCCCGGGCGCGCTGTCGTAACTTCGGCGTGGAGAGCTGCTGGTTGATCATGTGGCGGACCTCGTCATCGATGCGGAAGACCTCGAAGATACCCTGGCGTCCCTTGTATCCGGTCATCCTACAGCGTCCGCAACCGCCGGGATCCTTGACTGTCGCGTTCTCAAGCTGCGCGACCTCGATCTTCATCGCGCGGATTTCCTTCGGAGAAAGCTCACCCGGCACCTTGCAGTCCGGGCAGAGTCGACGCACCAGTCGCTGGGCGATGATCGCCCGCACGGCGCTCGCGATAAGGAAGGGCTTCACCCCGATGTCGGCGAGACGCGCGACGGCACTCGGCGCGTCGTTGGTATGAAGGGTCGAGAAGACGAGGTGCCCCGTCAGGGAGGCGTTGATGGCGATGGAGGCGGTTTCGAGGTCCCGGATCTCTCCGATCATGATGATGTTCGGCGCCTGACGCAGGATGGCACGGAGAGCGGCGGCGAAACTCATTCCAATATCCTCCTTCACCATGACCTGGTTGATTCCGGAGAGCTGGTACTCGACCGGATCCTCGACCGTAATGATTTTCCGGTCCGGTTTGTTGATGAAGTTCAGACAGGCATAAAGGGTCGTCGTTTTTCCCGATCCGGTGGGTCCCGTGACGAGGAGAATCCCATCGGGCAGGGTGATGAGCTGCTCGAAGGTCGATTGATCGTCGCTGAGGAACCCCAGCTGAGGAAGCCCCAGAGTAAGGCTCGACTTGTCGAGTATCCGCATGACGACGCTTTCGCCGTGGTTCGAAGGCACGGTCGAGACCCGCAGATCCATGTGCTTCTCGCCCAGCTGAAGCTGGATCCGACCATCCTGCGGCACGCGCTTCTCCGCGATGCTCATTGAGCCGGTCATGATCTTCAATCGCGCGATCACGGCGGAAAGCAATCGACGGGGATGATTGTGGGTCGCATGCAGGACCCCGTCAATGCGGTAGCGGATTCGCAGCGATTTCTCCAGAGGCTCGACGTGAATATCACTTGCACCTGACTTGAAGCCGTCGACCAGAATTTGGTTCACCAGCTTGATGACGGGCGCATCGTTCGCCCCGGGGTTTGCGCCGACGGTTTCATTCGCGGATCCCCCGGCACCAACGACCGTCACACTCTCGTCGACAATGGCCGAGTGACCGGCTTCGCCATAGTAGCGCATGATGGCCTCCTCGACCTGTTCGGGCGTCGCGCAAACGGTGTCGATGTCGTAGGAAAGCACGTGCTGGAGGGTGTCGAGCAATTCGACGTTATCCGGATCCGCGACCGCGACCTGAAGCCGGTTCTGGTCGAAGCCCACCGGCACGATGTTGTATTTCTTGGCCTGACCGACCGGCACCAGATCCACAACCTCCGTCGGAGGCGTCCAGTGGGAGATATCGACGAATTCCATCGAGGCATTCACCGCGCGGGTGCGGGCCACGTCGGCGCTTGTCAGTTTCCCGGCGCGGATCAACGCCTCGATGGCGGATTCGCGCCCCTGTTTCTGGCTCTGGGCGTCTTCGGCTTCGGAGGCACTGATGAGTGCCGCCTCCTGAAGGATGTCCAAAATATAGGCTTCGTTGGAGTAGAATGACATTCCGGGAAGGGGATCGAGTGGTGGATATGGGGGAAAATGGGGGGATTTGCAGCGGCCAATCGTCCGGGAGAACCGTGCTGGGCCTGTATGATCCAAAATTTGGCCGGAGTGTAAAGGCAATATCTCCGCGAGAACATCACAATTCTCCCGTTTCCTCCGTTTGCCGTCCGCTCGTCCACCCGCCGGGGCGCTTTCAACCGGCGATTCCAGCTTCCGCATCCGGACATTCCCGCCTCGCGACACGGCCACGGTTTTTCACGGACACGATGCCCATTTCGCCGGACGGCGGAACGAAAACGGCATCGATCACCTCCGCGTCCGTCCGGCATCACCTGCGCGCGCCCCTCGCTTTGCCTCGCCTCGAATTCCCTCCGCACCTCCGCCCCGCCTGCTCCATCCGCTTCCCACGCGCCTCTCGGGCGAGCGCCTTATCTTCCTGCCTGCGCCGATCACGCTCTCCGTCGATCCCGCCAAGCGCCGCCGCTTTTCCGGAGAGCGCGAATCCCGCTTGAGCTTTAGGGATCCCTCCCCTAGTGATGCCTCCATGAGCAACTATGATAACGAACATGTCCTTGTCGTTCCCCGCGCCCTTTTCGACGAAATCGGAAGTTTCCAAGGCCTCAGCACCGAGATCGACCGCTACCTGCCCGCCTTCCTCGATCCCAAACACAACTATTTCCTTTCACGGGACCTCGCCGAGAACGATCCGACGCACAAGCAGATCATTCCCTACGCGGTCTTCCACCATGCCGGACGCTTCCTCCATTACGTCCGGGGCAAGAAATCCGGCGAACAACGCCTCGCTTCCAAGGGCTCGATCGGCATCGGCGGTCACATCAACCAGGAGGACGCCCACGCGTCTTCGCTCGAAAGGGACACTTACATGACCGGCGTTGAGCGGGAGGTTCATGAGGAACTCCGCCTCGGTTCCACCTACCGGCAGCGCACCGTCGCCCTGATCAATGACGACTCGACCGAGGTGGGCGCCGTTCACCTCGGCGTGGTTCATCTCTTCGACCTCGACTCCGCCGATGTCGCCGCGAACGAGGCGACGATTGTCGATCTCACCTTCCTTGACGCCGGCCAGTTGAGGGCAAGGCACGACGCTCTGGAAACCTGGTCCCAGATCTGCCTTCCCGTTCTCGCGGACTGGGTGCCCTGAGCATTCCCCTGAATCCAGCCGCCCCGACCCGGTTCGCGGAGGGCGGTTCCTCCCTCGGCTGCCCGCGCGGCTGCCCTCCCGGAGCGAGATGCACCTTGGAGAAAGACCCTTTGTTTATTCAAATAATTATGGTTAATATTTAAATTAATAACACTCCGATAGTTTCCTGACGCTCCCGAAAGATGACCAATCCCTTCGAATCCTTGATGTTCTAGACCAAACTTCTTACCGGATTGGTGCTTTTGCTCAACCTACTCTCGCTGGTTTGCGTCAGTCTTCTCGTGCGCTGGCTGCGCAATCCTCGCCGGGCCTTGGTCAGTGCCCCGAACAACGTGCCTTTCGGGGAAGCGGAACCAAACGCCCAGTTCCGCACGGGGGCCCGCTTCATTCTCTTCAGCCTGCTCCTGACCGTGATCGCTGTCGACGGGCTCGCGGTCTACGGGAATTACCAGCTGAGGGCCGCGACAAATTCCGTCGTCGCCGGCTTCACCGAGTAAGCGGAATCGCGCGCGGCGTTTCAGGTTCGGCGCCAGATTCCCACCACGGACTTCCCCAGCCTTCCCAGGAACAGGGGATCGAGCCATCGCGAACACGGAACGAGCCGGGAATCCCAGAAACGGATCTGGGCGAGCGTCGGCATCGAGGCCCTGAGGAAAAGCCGGTTCGCCAAGGAGGCCAGCATGCCCGCACTATCGAGGTAGAACAGCCGATCCCTTCGCAAGCCGGTTTCCGGTGCCACCGCTGCCAGCGTCCGTCGGGAATACCGGCGAAAATGTCCGATGGCCTTGTCAAAGGGAGTGAAGAGCCATTGGTGTGCCGGGCAGAGGATGATGAGCGCCCCCCCCGGGCGGAGCTTGTCCCGCGCCCTTTCCATTTCCGCGCGATCATCCTCGATATGCTCGAGGACATCGATATAGACCACGGCATCAAAGCGCCTTCCTTCGGGAACATCCTCGATCGTTCCCACGATAATCGACGCGGGCACCCGCAGCGGTTCCTCCCCCCACGCCGCCTTCATCCGGGTGGCCAGATCAGGATCCGGCTCCACGCTCGTCCAATGGTCAACGCCCTCACCGCAGAGCGCCCGCGCCGTGGCGCCGAGCCCTCCGCCGATCTCGAGCACTTCGCCGCGGATGAATGGCGCGAGGCGCGCGGCATAGTAGCGCTTCCAGTTCCGCGCATGCTGGAAAACCGCCAGCTCGTCGCCGACATACTCAAACGAGGGCTTCAAGGGACTCGATGAAGTATCCATGGTCACGGGAAGGGATGAAGGATGCTCCCGCCCGCGATTGCAGGACGAGGAAGGCGAACTGAAGCGACAAGGCTGCGATCTGGATGAAGATCACCGCCAACAAGCCCACGGCGGTCGAGGCCCAGCCGGGGATGGCCAGGTCGGTGAAGGCCCGGAGGAAAAGCACCGTCAGCCCGGCCGTGACAAGGAGCGCCAAACTCGCGACACTCCCGAGAAGCAACTTCACCCCGATCGTTTCCCCGTAGACCGAGATCGCGCTCAGTCCGTGGACGACGAGGCCGGTGAAATTCATCTTCGATTCCCCCGTCAATCGGCGGGCACGGGCGGTCTTCACGAGTTCCACCGGCAGGCGCGCCTTCACCACGGCGGCGGCGTAGTGGTTCCAGATTTCCGAAATCGAGGCGATCCGACCGAGAAGGGGTCCCGGAATGGCACTGAAATTCCCGAAACGAATCGCGTGGCCCGTCAAAAGTCGGTGGAGATGCCGGTAGAAAAAATAACCGCCCCGGAAGACCAGATTCTCCGAACGCTGCGTCCGTTCGGCGAAGACGATCGCCTTTCCTTCTCCCTCACGGAGGCGTGTCAGCAGTCTGGGAACATCGCCCGGAGCATCTTCGCCATCGCTGTCCATCACGACCACCGCATCGTAAGAGTCCTCGCTTGCCGCCACATGGGCGATCCCGATCGCCAGGGCCCGCTGGTGCCCGAGGTTCCGCTTGAGCGTGATGACCGTGACCGCGAATCCCGGGCGGAGAATCGAACGCGCGAACCCCTCGGGTCTCGGCAACGTCGAGGCATCGTCGATGAGAAATACCCGAACCCCGACGGACCATTCACCCAGGCTACTCCTCAGATCAGCCAGAAGCAATTCGACTGCCTCCCAGTCATCACAGAGCGGGATCAGCACCGCGATCTTTTCCATCGCCCTCATGGATGGCATGACCCCATGCCAGTTCCGGCAAATTGTCCTTGGTCTCCGCCCCTGAATCCGCTAGAGCTTGCCCGCGTGACTCCCCGCCCACTGATCCCCGATGTAAGCCCAAAAGCCGGCGGCCCGCTTGCGGCGGCTCGGAAGGAAGGTAAACGGTTGGATGACATCGTGGGCTGAGACTGCCGCAGAACCGGAAACCTGTCAACGCGACCCGCACCCAGCTCTCGTTCCCGCCTTCCATGCCGCCCGCACGATTCCCCCGCCGCTTCCTTCTCCTTTCCCTCGCCGGCCTTGTCTGCGCGTTCGCCATCACGAGCGAAAGCCTCTGGATCGATGAGCTGATGACCGCCTATCTGGTCACTAGCGACACCTGGAAGCTCTTCCGGGAGCACACGGCCAGCCTCAATACCTCGGACATTCAGATGCCCCTCTACATGACCTACGTCTGGGGCTGGCACCAGCTCTTCGGCGGGTCCGAACTCGCCCTCCGTCTCGCCAATATTCCGTGGCTCTTATTCGGACTCTACGGATTCTGGCGCTTTCTCCGCGATTCTCCCCGCACCCGCGATCTCGCCCTGCTCGTGCTGCTCTTTTCCCCGTTCACCTGGTTCTACCTCAATGAAGCGCGCCCTTACGCGATGCAACTCGGCTCCAGTTGTGTCGTCCTCGCGCTTGCGACGCGCCTCATCGCGTCATGGAAGGACGGCGTCTATCTGAACGCCGGAGACCTCTATACAGGCACGTTCGGCCTCAGCGTTCTCGTCGGATCCACGCTTCTCGGCGTTCCCTGGGGCGCCGCCTTCCTCGCTCTGTTTGCCGTCGGCCTCGTGCGGAAGTCATTCACCTGCGCGAACCGCCCTCTACTCGTTTCCGCCGCCACCAGCTTCGTGCTCCTCGCCGGTTTCGGGCTTTATTATCTAGGCACTCTCATGGACGGTGCCCGCGCCGCCACCCTCTCGGGCCATCCGCTTTCCAGTTTCGCCTATGCCCTTTATGAGCTTCTGGGCTTCGCCGGTCTCGGCCCCGGCCGCAACGATCTCCGTGCCGCTTCGATTTCCGGCATCTTCCGGGGCCTTCCCCTTTGGCAGCTTGCCCTCCTCGGCCTCCTCGCCGTGCTTCACGGGATTCTCGCCTGCCGTTTCGCACGCCAGATCCTCCTGCCCTCCCGCTTCGGGGAAAAGACACGCGCCTGGCTTCTCCTCGTGGTTCCCCCGCTTGTGTTCATGGTTCTCCTCGCGTTCCTGAAGGATTTCCGGGTCCTCGGCCGCCATCTGACGCCTCTCCTCCCCCTCGTCTGCATCTATCTCGCGGTTACCTTCAACACCTTTACGGGCCGTCAAACCAATGGCATGATCGCGGGCGCTCTCCTCACCCTCCTCCTCACCTCCAGCGTCATGCAGCGCTTCGCTCCCCGCCACCGAAAGGAGGATTACCGCCAGGCGGCCGCCCTCGCTTCCAGCGAAGTCGAGAAGGGTCGCAGCGTTCTCTGGGTCGCCAGCCTTGCGGCTCGTCCCTACTACCATCTCGATAAACTCGGCTACCTCCCCGTCCGCCCCGATGCGGCCAGTCCGCCCTTCCTCCACGTCTTCCGCATCGGACATGAGGATCCCGTCTTCCTTCCCTCCCTCGTCCTCGTCTCCAAGCCCGACATCCACGACCCCACCGGATACGCCGAAGCCTTTATCCGGAATAACAGGTACCAATTGCGCCGGGAGTTTCCGGGTTTCAAGGTCTACGCGCGCTAGCGTCCCGGCTTGCGCGCCAGAATCCCCTTCCCGCATTCGAGGATGCGGTCGATCGTCAGAGGCTTCCCGAGCACTCCGCGCACCCGCGCGTCGCGCTGAAGCTCCGCCGCGCGGCCCGCGACCAGCGATTCCAGAACGTAAACGACCGGAGGTGCCGTGCGGGCCCCTTCATGGCAGTGGGTGTAGGCCTTGCTGATCAGTCCATACAGCAACTCCCCGGGAAGCACCGGCTGCGTGAGATTGAAAATGAGCAGGGCGTAGGATCGTTGAAGCGCCAGTTCGAATGCGTACTCGGCGTTCGGAGAAGTATCGACCTCGCATTCCGTGAACTCGACAAAGGTCTCGCGGATCAGGCGCAGGGTTCCCACATCCTCGTGGACGGCGAGGACGCGCGGTTTCGGGCTAGGCGGGGGATTCTCCATTCCAGCCATCTTCGTCCGCCTCCCGGCCACCCTCAACCCAATAATCCGCCCCCCTCTTGCGCCGCCCCCGATCCCCACTACCCTCTTCTCCGATCTCCCGTAGCGAACAACCGTCCCTCCCGTGCCCGACTTCATCAAAATCCGCGGTGCCCGCCAGCACAACCTCAAGAACATCGACGTCGACATCCCCCGGCACCAGCTCGTCGTCATCACCGGCGTCAGCGGTTCCGGCAAATCCTCGCTCGCCTTCAACACCCTCTACGCCGAAGGCCAGCGCCGCTACGTCGAGAGCCTCTCCGCCTACGCCCGGCAATTCCTCGACCAATTGGAAAAACCCGATGTCGATTTCATCGAGGGCCTCTCGCCCGCCATCGCCATCGAGCAGCGCACCTCCGCGCCGAACCCGCGCTCGACCATCGCCACTGCCACCGAGGTCTACGATTACCTCCGCATCCTTTACGCCGCCGCCGGCCAGCCCCACGATCCCGAGACCGGCGACCCGATCCACCGCACCACCCGCTCCGACATCGTCGCGGCCCTTCTCGCCCTCCCCGAGGACACCAAGCTCGTCCTCCTCGCCCCGCTCCACGACGCGGAAACCCTCGACCTCCGCCCCGTCTTCGACCGCCTGAAACGCCAGGGCTTCGTCCGCGTCCGCGTCGATGGCGAGATCCACGAACTCGACACCGAGACCAAATTCGACCGCAAGAAACCCCACACCGTCGAGGCCGTCATCGACCGCCTCGTCGTCCGCGACGGCATCCGCGCACGGCTCGTCGATTCCATCGAGACCGCCCTCCGCTGGAGCGGCGAGGATCTTCTCGTCCTCACCCAGAGCCCCGACGCCCCCGACCGCGAGGCTTGGGACTCCCGCCTCTTCACCACCGCCTTCGCGAATCCGAAAACCGGCTACCGGCTCGGCGAACTCACCCCGAAACACTTCTCCTTCAATAGCCACCTCGGCGCCTGTCCGGCCTGCCACGGCCTCGGCGTCGAGCTCGAAGTCGACCCGACCCTCCTCGTCCCCGACGGGGAACTCAGCATCGCCAACGGTGCCATCAAGAGCTGGTGGGCGCGGAACAAAAAGCTCAAGGCCCTCCACGACCGGCAAATCCTCGCCCTCGCCCAGCACTACAAGGTCGACCTCGACCTCCCCTACCGCGATCTCCCCGCCGACTTCCGGCACGACCTCGTCCACGGCACCGGCGAGGTCGCGATCAAGACCGGGTGGAAAACCGGCGCGAACTCCCGCAGCGTCGCCAAGCCCTTCGAAGGGCTCGCCGTCCAGGCCCACCGCCTCCACGAGGAAAGCGACAGTGAGGTCAC
>JAHEDC010000345.1 GCA_024641425.1 Verrucomicrobiales bacterium
TCGCCGTCCTGGAGAATCTCGCCGCGCGGCCGAAGGCCGAGGAAGCGCTGGTCGCCCGCCTGCTGGAATGGCTGGAACGTGGGATCGCGGCCTATCCCGAGGACGCGGTATGGAAGGGACATCTTCAGCGGATGCTCGTCGTCCTCGACCGTCCGGCAGCCTTGAAGGCGGCTCTGGCGAGATGGACGGCGGAACTGTCGCCGGGGCGGAACGCATTCCGGATCGCGCTCGGCTACCTGCACGCCGAACTCAACGAGATCGCCGAAGCGGCAAAGGTCTTTGAGGCCGTCGAAAAGGATGATGAACTCGGGCCCAACGAATACCGCGCCCTCGCCGACTGGTATCTGCTGCTCCAGCGGGCGGACGACCGTAGGCGTGCGACCTTGGCCCGCTACCAGGCGATGGAGGAATGGAGTCTCTCGAACCTGATCCAGCAGCATTCGAGCCGGATCGAGAACGGCTTCAACAATGGCGTGCCCGAGGACTTCGATCCGGAGGTCGTCCCGATGTTCAAGGCCATCTTCCGGAAATCGCCGAACCCCGGAAACCACCTTTACCTGTTGGGATCGCTCTATCGTTATACCAAGGATTTCCGTCTCCTCCAGTGCGTGCCCGAAGGCGTGGTCGGCAACAGCGCGGGACAGATCTACCCCTTCCTCCAGAACATGAACCAGGTCTTGCAATACGTGCAGGACGAAGCGGTTTGCGACGCGATCCTCGCCCATCTCGAAGCCGTGCGGGTGCGGGCGAAGACACGTGTCGACGCGCGCGGGATCGACTTGCTGGAAATGCTCGTGCGGCGGAAGGCGGCGGAAGTGAGCAACCAGCCGGGCCAGCAATTGCCCCGCGCGTTGGAGGCGATGAAGCGCGCCTTCAAGGGGGACGCGTGGGGGACGGGCGAACGTCGGTTAATGGCGGAGTTTCTGGCTTCGTTAGGTTCCATCGCGTTGGAGCCGCTGGCGGCGGAACAGCGCGCGGAACTGGAGGCGCTCTATAAGGACTCCGAGGTCGGAACGCCGGATCGCCTGCATATTGGCGCGTCCTGCGCCGAGTGCCTGCGCGGCTATGGATCGATGGAGAAGGCCGTGGACATCCTCGGGGCGGCGATCGCCGAATACCGGGCGGCGGCGGGCGGGATCTTCACGCAGGAGGAACAGGCTCCGTTCGACCAATGGATCGGCTACTTCGAATCCGACCGGCACTTCGCGGAGGGCGAGAAGCGGTTGGCGGAGGCGATGGACGCGGGCTTGCCCGAGATGCTTCGGCAGTGGCTCATCGAGCGGAAATACCGGCTTTTCAGCAACACGGTTTCGGCCGGGGGGAGCGTCTCGCTCGGGGAAGGTCGCGCGCTTTTCGATAATGTCAGGAAGGCGCTCGGCGGGGAGCTGGTCACGCCGCACCACAACCACCGCTACCAACTTTGCTCGCTTCTCATCGGCCTCTACCGCGCGGCCCATTACAACGCGAAAATCGCCGACGTCCCGGAGGCGCTCGTCGAGTTTGCGGGCGATCCCTTCGACGAACTCGTCTCGGTCCGCACCGCGAACTACCAGAATCTGGTGCAAGATCTCGGTAACACGCTCCACGAGATCGCCGGAGACCGCGCGGCGCTGGCCTTCCTCATCGACCGCTATGAGTCCGAGCCGGAATTCTTGCGCGCCACCGGCCAGGGCGGATGGAGCCGCTACGGATACCAGATGGCGGAATACCGTTCGCGGGTGCCCGATCTCGGTGACCTTGAGGCGCGGCTGCTGAAAATCGTGCGGGCGGAGCTTCGTCGTGACTTGGAGACAGGGAGCTACCAGAACTGCGCCCTCTACCACGACGACTACAATTATTTCTGGGCCGAGAAACGCGCGGATTTCCTTGCCGTCGCCGAGAGCGTTCTGGCGGATCGCGCGCAGCTTCTCTCCACGGTGCGGTTCGTGAGCGACTATCTTTTCCACGGCCTCGAAACGCGCGAACGGGCAGTCGAAGTGCTGGTTTCCGCGTATGGAAGGAAGCTACTCGACGAAGGTGGCGTGAGCCAGCTCGCGGACTTTCTTGAACGATGGAATCGGGACAAGGAGGCGGTGCCGTATCTCGTCGAATTGGTCGGGATGTCGCCGGGGAATATGGATCACCACCGGCGCCTGATCGGTTCCCTCGGGCGATCCGGGCAGCGGGACCAGGCGGTGGCGGCGGTCGATGCGGCGATGGTCTGGGCGAAGGAGCACCGGTTGTGGAACGAGGCCTCGCTCGCTCCCATCGCGCAGGGCTGCCACGAGGGGCAGTATTGGGATCGCGGGGTCATCCTTTACGACGAGCTGGTTTCCCTCCACCAGCAGACGCAGCTGAACCGGGGGATCGGCAATGGGACGCTTTCGGATTACTACACCCGCCTCGCGGATTGCCATGTCGGACTCGGGCGGACGGTGGAGGCGGTTGAGGCCGCGGCGGGCGCGATCGTGAGTTGGGGGCCGCGCGACGACCAGCGGGCCTCGGCGCTGGCCATGCTCCGGAAGGTGTTGGCTCTGTCGAAGAACCTCGATGCCTACGTCGAGCATCTCGACGGCGTGGTCGCGGAAAGCGGCCTGGAGAATCCGACGGTGCGCAAGGCGCTCGGCGGGGTCTATTCCGAGCGGAAGGAATTCAAGCAAGCCGTCATGCAACTCCGGCTCGCCGCCGAAACCCAACCTGAGGACACCGAGACGCAACAGCTTCTCGTGGCGGCGTATGACGCGCTCGGGGATGGGGAACCCGCGGTCGCGCAGCTCATCGAGGCCATCCATCGCTCGCCCCGGAGCATCGGCCTGCTGAAGGATCTCGGCGACCGTTACGAGAAACTCCAGCAGCCCCTCGAAGCCGAGCGCGCGCGCACCGGGATCGTCGAGGCCCTTCCCAACGAGAGCGAGGGTCACGCAATGCTCGCCGAGATCCGGCAGGTGCAGGAGCGTTGGGCCGAGGCGGCGGCCCAATGGGAACATGTCGCGGAAATCCGGAAGCTGGAACCGACAGGACTCCTGAACCTGGCCCGCGCCGAAGCGAAGGCGAACGCAAGGGACAAGGCGAAGGTGAGCGCCGAGAAAGTCCTCGCGAGGGAATGGCCGGGCCGCTTCGGGGATGTCCACTCGGAGGCGCGGCGCATTCTCGAGGACCTGGACAAATCGTAGCGGCTCTACAAATCCGAGGGCCCTTTGTAATGGACAGGGCGCCTGCCCGTTGGGATAATGCCAATACGACAATAAGAGGATTTCGCTTGTCACCCGACCCTGCTTTCGCGATAAGTCCCCTACGAGAGCGGGTGCCACAAGGCTTCCGTCGTTCCATTCGAATCCAATAACGCTTAGCATCATGTTCAAACGACTTGGCAATCTCATCCGCGGCTTCTTTGGTCTCTTCATCGGAGGACTGGAGAAGAAGAATCCCGAAGCGCTCCTCGAAGTCGAGAAAGAGAACCTGCGTTCCACCATTTCGAAATTCAATAAGGGGCTCGCCACCCATGCAGGACTCTGCGAGCGTCTCATGGCCCAAGTGAAGCGGCTGGAGAAGGAGGAGACGGAACTCCGCGCGAAGACGGCCGCGAACCTCAAGGCCGGCAACAAGAAACTCGCCGGCCAGTACGCCTTGCGCCTCCAGGCCGTGCGCACCGAGTTGGAAGAGAATCGCGCCCAGGCGAAGGAGGCCGAAGGCACCTATAAGGAACTCCTCACCGCGCGCGACGTGAGCGTGAAGGAAGCCCGCGCCAAGATCGAGGAAATCTCCCGCGGCATCAACGACATGAAGGTTCAGAAGGCGATGGCCGAGCTGAACGAGATGGCTTCGGGCATGGTCAACGAGATCGGCGGTTCCGGGGACACCCTCAACCGCCTGCACGAGATGGTCGAGGGTGAGCGCAGCGAGGCCAAGGGCCGTGCCCGCGTGGCCCGCGACAGCATCGACTCGACGGAAGTCTACAAGATGGCCGCCGAACAGGACGCGATCGAGGAGCTGGCCTTGGCCGATTTCGCTGCCGCCGAGGGACTCGAGATGGAAGGTGGAAGCGGAGGTGCATCCGGTGGAGAGGGCTCCGAGGAAACCGAGGACGAGGGCGGATCGAAATCGATGGGCCCGGGCGGAATGTCCGAGTCCGCCTGATCCCGTTCCTTCCAACGCCCGCCCGATTCCATGGCCGCCACACTACCCGACTGGGCGAGGGAACTCATCGAGCTCTACGAAAGCAACGCGAGCAGCCAGTTCATTCTTCACGGGAACGTTTCGGATCGCTTTCTCCTTCCGCTGAAGGACGGGGCGAAGCTGGAAAACCTCGGCGACTTCCTCGAGGAAGTCATGCTGCCGGGCTTCGATGTCATTCTTTCCTACGATCTCGGGAATGGCATCCGCGTCGAGAAGGGGGGCGAGACCTTCTCTAAATGGCCGACCTTCCGCGATAACCAGGCCCTGCCTAGCAAGCCGCGCGAGTCGCTGGAATTCCTCACCCACTTCCTCCGCTACTGCGCGAACGTCCGGAAGCTGAAGAAGGAACGCACGCAGGTTGCCGTCATCGTCAAGGCCGCGCACCTTGTCATCCCCGACACCCGCGGCGGCTTTAGCCATGACCTCAGCGCCATGGCTCTCATCGTCCGCGACTGGGCCTCCGATACCCTCCTTGGCGGCCTCGACATGGCTTCCTTCCTCATCGTCGAGAACCTCAACGACCTCCATCCCCTCGTCGTGAACAACCCTCGCGCCGAGCGCGTGCAGATCACGTTGCCCTCGGCGGGCGAACTCACCGCCGCTTTCGAACTCGTCGCCCCGAAGCATCCGGTCGCCCTTTCGGAATATCGCGACGCCCTCGACCAGCCTGCGACGCAGCTCACCGGGGCCACGCTTAGCGCGGTCGAGAGCCTGCTCAAGACGAAGGAATACCGCAAGGAACCTCTCCGCGAGGCCGACCTCGCCGATTTGAAGAAGGATCTCGTCGAGCGCGACTGCAACGGCCTCATTGAGTTCATCGATCCGAAGCGCACTCTCGACGATGTCTACGGGCAGGAAGCGGTCAAGGAATGGATCCGTCAGGACATCGCCCTCTGGCGGCAGGGTGACATCGCGGCCATGCCGATGGGCTACCTCCTCTGCGGCCCGGTCGGCACCGGGAAGACCTACATGGTCGAATGCCTCGCCGGCGAGGCCGGGGTGCCGGTGGTGAAGTTCAAGAACTTCCGCGACCGCTGGGTCGGGAGCACGGAGGGCAATCTGGAGAAGATCTTCGCCCTCCTCCATGCCCTCGGGCGCTGCGTTGTCTTCATCGACGAGGCCGACCAGGCGCTGGGTCGGCGCGATGCGGGTTCGAACGATTCCGGCGTCTCGGGTCGCGTCTATTCGATGATGGCGAAAGAAATGAGCGACGGCGCCAACCGCGGGCGCATCCTCTGGATCCTCGCTTCCAGCCGTCCCGATCTCATCGAGGTCGACCTCAAGCGACCGGGGCGCGTCGATGTGAAGATCCCGCTTTTTCCGACGACGACGGCGGAGGAGGGATTCCAGCTCATCCGGGCCCTCTGCAAGAAACAGAAGGTGGATCTCCCGAAGGATCGTTTCGGGGAAGTAAAGACGCTGATTCCCTCCTTGCTCACCCCGGGCGCGGCTGAATCCCTCGCGATCAAGGTTTATCGCTCGATGAAAACGCGGAATCTCGATCCTGTCGAAGCCCTGGTGGAGAGTCTGCGGGACTATCAGAATCCTGTTCCGCCAGAAGTGATGGAATTCCAGATCGGCCTTGCGGTTGGAGAAGCCAGCGACCTGCGGTTTGTTCCCGAGGTTTTCCGGGGACTCCGGAGCGTCGGCGGCTGAAACGAGGATATCAGTTCGGGTCGACGACGGTCACGCGGAGGAAGCGTGCGGCAGAGGAGTCGAGTGGAACCGTAAGGCGGTAGCGGTTTCCGGAGACGAAATCGGGAGGCCCGAAGGTCAGGGAAGAAACCGAGGCTCCCGTTTCTCCCCGCAGGGTGACGGGCGAGCCTCCGTTGTGGGCCACGTCGATATAGAGCGGATCGATTTCGTATTCGATCTTCAACTCGGTCGCCCCGAGAGTGTAGGCGGGCGCGTGGGAAGCATTGGGGTCGGGGCCTCCGGGGCGGCTGAAAAGGAGAGGGCTGAGACCGTAGGCCATCTCCTCGAGGTTGGTGAAACCGTCTCCATCCTTGTCCGCATCGGGACCTCTTTCGGGGCCTACGAGGGAGGGGAAATTCTGAAGCCACACCACGAGGGATCCGCGCATCTGCAGGTCAATGGTCACATTTCCCTCGGCACCAAGAAACCCTCCCACCGCGAAGTAATAGGTTTCACCCACGATGGCCGGAAAGACGACCCGGCTTTGCGCGCCTCCCGTGTTGTCGTTGAAGCCTAGGCTGGTCAGGGAACCGACATCCGTTCCGCGGTAGATTCCAAGCGTGGTATCGTAGTCGCTGCCGAAGGTATTGATCTCGACCTTTGCCGTGGCGGGTGCGGTCCATTTCCACCACGCGGACGCGCTCGCGGTCTGGTCGGGCTCGCCCGGCTCGCTCGTGGCTCCGAGATTGGACCCGCTGTCCGAGGCTGCGGTTCCATTGGCAAGATCGGAAGCGGTATTGAAATCGTCGTTCGGGGGGCGCGAGGGGCCTGGCTCGATGATCTGTAGCGTGATTCTGCCTTCCGCACCATTCTTCCCGTCCACCGCGATCCGATAGATTTGGCCGAAGAGGGCGTTGAATCGTACGCGGCTCTGGAGGCCTCCCGAGTTGTCATTGCGGGCCACTAGGGTGAGCGTTTCGATCGAGGTTCCGGTGTAGACGGCGAGAACGGTATCGAAGAGGCTGTTCAGCGTATTGATCTCCACGGGCGAATCCGCGAGCGGCGTGTAATTCCACCAGACACTGGAGGTCGGGCCCGTGTCAGGAGTGGAGCCGAGATGATTGGGCTCTCCCGTTTGCGCGGTTGCTCCTGTGCTTCGGCCAGTGGTGAATCCGGATCCAGCGGGAAGTGCCGAAGCGAAGTTATCGTTCGCTGGCGGACTAAGGCCAGCCTCAAGGCGCACTGAAAGATCTCCCTCCGTATTGCCAACGCCATCGACCGCGAAGTAGTAGGTTGTTCCCATTGCCGCCTTGAACGAGACAGTACTCCCACTGGCGGTGTCATTGTCATCGTT
>JAHEDC010000346.1 GCA_024641425.1 Verrucomicrobiales bacterium
CGGCGACCACCATTCCACCACCAGGCTGGAGGACGGCATGACCGCGGAACAAACCCGCTTCAACGGCCAGAAACGCGAGTGTGGCCTCCACGAGGAATCCGACGACGCCGAATACATGATCTGAGCCCGACCACCAGCGGTCGGCTAGAGGCGTTCCACCCGGTAGTATCGAGCGGGGGAACCGCTCGTTCCGCCAACATGCCTGTAAGTGAGGGGCGAACCCGTTCCCGTCAGAACCGTATTATCGATGGTTTCCCACCCCTTAAGCGCCGTCCCCATAGTCACCCGGTAGGAGGCACCCGCCGTCGACGGCCACGTCAGCACCACATCGTTCCCCAAGACTGTGATGCTGCTGATCCTGAAGGGCACGCTCACCGGGGGCGGATTAAATCCCGGATTCACGGCATCCACCTTCACGTTCAAGGTCGTCACACTAATTCCGAATACCGTTTGATCAATACCGCCGGCGGCGCTCACAAAACGGACGTCGTAGTTTCCAGGAGGCACGATGAGACCATAGCCACCGCTTCCGAAGCTCGTCGTACTGGCAACGGCCTTTTGGGTGCCCGCCGTATAGACCGTCACCGTTAAGCCTCCCAGCGCCTCCCCAGCGGCAGGCGTGTAAAATCCATTGGCATCCTTGTCGTTGTAGGCAACGCCGGTAATGAAAGGCCCGCGATTTGATCGGATCCCGAAGGTATGGTTCGCGTACACCGATCTGAATTCGCCGTCCGTTCCGAAATCGAGGCCGACGCCGGCTTCACGCCAGTCCGATGCCATCATCGTCATACGGTGGCCGCGGGTGGAAGCGCTTCCATCGGTGAAGAGATTGTGGTGCATGGCCGTAATGGCTTCCTTCCGAATGTCGCCAGGATACGCCGAACCGTCGAACGGCTCCGATGTCGCAATCGTGCTATTGTTTTCCGATCCCGGGTAATAGTTGTTCTGTCCCGACTGATTGGCAAACTCGGTTGTATAGCCCTGATTCGTCAACCGTTGTTCGACGGTCGTGCCTCCGAGAGTGTGCCCCACACTGTTGTTCGCTTGCATGATGCGAACGTAGGCCCTCGTTGCATCCATCATGTTCACGTTGAAGGCGAGCGGCTGTTTCGCAGTGGATGGAATCGCATACGCTGCCCCGCCGAGGATGGGAGGCCCTTCGTTTAAAGAGGCGGTGCCCACGAATGCTTCATACGAATTGAATTCATAGAAGCCCCCCCAGTAGCCGGGCTGCGAGTTACTCTCACCGACCAGCCGGGTGACTTCCGCCGCGGGATTCGCCCGCGCTCGGTTGATCAGTTCAAGCATGTACTGCTCATACTCAGTAGGCTCCGCCGCCGGAACGGCGGGTGTCACGGCGGCCCCAACCCAGAGCACGACAAGAAGCCGGATTCGTAAGATGGAGAAAGCTTTCATCATTCCTTCCCAGTAGATCAACCGGCTGGCAGTCTGTCTATCATAAAGGTTCTCATCGAAAAAATGGCTCCCTTCGCTGCCGTGGCTTCGCAACCAAAAGGCGCCACCGTTTCGAAAACGGCACCCGGACGCCGTTCCGCACGCTTGGCGGTTCCGATTTAGCTTTCCTCTCGTGGTGCCGCGAAATTGCGCATGGACGGCGCGCCCTGTTGTAGCGTAGGGTGGTTTCGTTCATGCTTCTGCACTTCCAGCGCGGATCCGCTCTCGGGGCTCTTTTCATCGCCCTCCTAACCGCGGCCCCCTCACCGGCCCAGGATGCCGACCCTCCCCCGCCGCCCGCCGCCACACCCGAGGAACTCTTCACCCAAGGCAGCGCCGCTTACAACGTCGGCGACTGGAGCACCGCCGAGACCGCCTTCACCACCTTCCTCGACGACTATGCCGCCGCTCCCGAAGTCGCGGAAGCCGTGAAGAAGATCAAGCCCTTCCTCGCCCTCGCCCGCGTGCGTCTGAAGAAATTCGAGGAAGCCCTCCCTCTCGTTGCCGAAACCCTCGCCCGCGACGATCTCGACGACGCCCTCCGTTCGGATCTCGCCTTCTGGAAAGGCCTCTGCCTCATGCGAACCGACGCGCCCCTGGAGGCCCAGATCGCTTTCGGCGAATTTTACAAGGCCCACTACTATCGGAAATCGAACCGCGACCTCACCCGCTGCCACGAAGCCCTCCTCCTCTTCGGCGTCGCCTTCACCCTGCGCGGCGAGAACGCCAAAGCCGCCGATTTCTTCGCGTGGCAGCTCCCGAAACTCCGCCGCGAATCCCCCGAAGCCGCCGCCCGCGTCACCGTCCTCCTCCTCTACGCCCTCCTCGAAGGCGACCGCCTCGACGAGGCCCTCCAATTCGTCCGCGAGCAGTTCGAGGACATCGGACAAGTCACCCAGCTCATCTCGTTCCAGTCGCTCGCCCTCGAACTCGGCTCGCGCTTCCTCGACGCCGGCGACTACCACAAGGCGATCGCCTGCCTCCAGCGGATCTGGTCCCGCGAGCGCCTCCTGCGCCACCAGACGGAGCGGCTCGACGATCTTAGGAAAAAGGTCGTCATCCTCAAACAACGGCGCGGCATGGAGGACTTCGTTTTCCAATACGATGGGATGGTGCGCCGCACCGAACTCGAACTCGCGAACTTCCAGAACATCGAGAATTTCGACTCCGCCCTCCGCTTGCGCCTTGCCTCCGCCTTCATGGGCCTCGAACGCTTCCGCGAGGCCGGGCTCATCCTCGAGAACATGGTCAAGACCATGCCCGCCGATCCCATCGTCGAGGGGGCCTCGCTCACCGCCATTCAATGCTGGATGCAGGTCGAAGCCTGGCCCCGCGCGGTCGCAAACGCCGACGCCTATCTCGAAAAATTCGGCACCAGCGACCAGAACGAGCGCGTCCCCGATGTCCTCCTGCTCAAAGGCGATTCCCTCCGCAGCGACAGCAAATACGACGAGGCCTTCGCTGTCTTCGCCGACATCGTCGAGCGCTTCCCCACCGGTGACCTCGCCCCCCGCGCGCGCTTCATGCAGGGGATCGTGAAACTCAACGTCGACGAGAACGACCTCGCCATCGCCCTCTTCCAGGACGTGCAAACCCGGTTCCCGAAACACCCGATCGCCGAAGACGCCTTCTATTGGGAAGGCATGGGTTACTCGTTCGCCAAGAAACACGAAACCGCCCGCGCCCGTCTCGCGGACTATCTCAAGGCCCACCCGAAAGGCCGCTACAGCGTCGATGCCGAATTCCGCCGCGCCTTCTGCCTCCAGGCCCTCGCCGATTACGAGAACGCCGCCGATGACTTGGCGGAATTCATCAAGACTTATCCGGAAGCCGCCTATGTCAACGAGGCGCGCCTTCTCCTCGGCGACGCCCTCCTCGCCATCGGCGAGATCGACACGGGCATCGCGAGTTACAGGGCCATCGACCCTGTTGAGACGAAGTTCTTCGAGGAAGGTTGGTTCAAGATCGGCAAGGCGCTGCGTCTTCAGGAGAAGATCCCGGAAACACGCGCGCACTTCGAAGACTTCGCGAAAACCTACCCCGGCAGCAACCGCGCCGCCGAAGCCGTCTATTGGGTCGGCTGGACTTACCGCGCCGAGGAGCAACCCGAGAAAGCCCGTGAAATCTATTGGGAAACCCTGCGCACCTCGGGAGACAACCCGGAGTTCTTCGGCATGGAGGACATCCTCGCCGCCCTGCCCAAAGTCTACGACGGCGGAAGCGCAAGTTCGGAACTTCGCACCGACCTCGAATCCCTTGGCCAGGAATCCGCCGCCGCAAAGCTGAACACCCTCGCCCTCCGGGCGTATTGGGCGCTTGGCAATCTTCTCGCTCACTCCCACACCACATCTGCCCGCATCGCCTTTTCGACCGCCGCCGAGCTTTGCGACCCTGTGATCCATAACCCCCGAATCCTCGCCGACTGCGCCGACTCCAAACGCCGGGACGGCGATTTCGACACCGCCGCGAAACTCTACACCGGCCTCCGCAAATGGCACCCGCGCGCCTTCGAGAAGGAGCGCGCTTACTTCGGCCTCGGCATGATCGCCCGTGCAAAAGGCGACCACGACGAAGCCCTCGCTCAATTCGAGCGCTTCGAGAAGGAATCCTTCGGCACGCCGCTTCTCGGCGAAGTCCTCCTCGAAAAGGCCCGCCTCCTCACCGAACTCGAACGCCCCGACGACGCGAAGGTGACTTACGAGCAGTTGCTCGATAACAAGCTCCTCGGCAGCCGCGAGAAAGCCGCCGCCCTTTATGATCTCGGCACCCTCCTCGCCTCCGGTGGCGACGACCTGAAGGCCCTCGCCTACTTCGAGCGCCTCTATCTCGTTTACGGGAAATACCGCGAACTCGTCGCCCGCGCCTACTACGCCCGCGGCCAGGCCCTCGAGCGTCTCCAGAGGAAGGACGCCGCCCTCGAAGTCTACGCCGAACTCGTCGGCCGCGATGAACTCGCCGAATTTGACGAAACCTCCGAGGCCCGAGCCCGCCTCACAACCCTGAGAGGTAAGTTATGAGAATACACACCCGGCTAAAGCACGAACTTCGGAGCGCGGAAGTTCCCCTTCCTCCTTCGGAAACCGCACGCAGTCTGGACGGCGGAAGTCTCACTTCCGTTCCCTCCCGGCGACCCCGCACACCATTCGCGTTTCCCCGCAACTCGCCGTCCACTCCCGGCTCCGCACCCCGGCAAGTGCGACTTGCCTCCCTCCCAAGGCGGAGGAGTAACTTCCGCGCTCCGAAGGTAGCCGCACGATTCCTCGCGCTCTCGACAATCCTCACGCTTTCCCTTCCCCTCTTCGCCGAGGACATCCTCCACCTCAAACAAGGCCCACCCGTCCACGGCGATATCCTCCAGATTGCCGACGACCAGGTGAAGATTCACGTCCGCCAAGGCAACGCCATGGCCGTCCGCGCGATCCCCGACGACGCCATCGATTTCATCGACTTCGAAGTCCCCGAAGCCGAAGCCAAAGCCCTCGCCAGCGGCGACGGCCCTGCCCTCCGCGAGGTCTGGATCGGCAAGCAGAAGCTCGTCGGTCGCAAGGACTCAAACGCCGGAGAGATCGCGCTCGGCTACGCCGAAGCCCTCCTCAAGGTCGACACCGATCCCGCGATGACCAGCGCCCTCGAACTTTTCACCAGCGTCGAAACCGAAGACTGGAATCCCAAGCGCCGCGCCACCGCCCGCCTCGGTCGCCTCCGCACTCTCCTCGCCCAGGGCAACGCCGAAGCCGCCATGGCCGAGGCCAAGGCGATGGCCGAGGAAACCGAAGACCCCTCCCTCTTCCTCGACGCCCGCCACGTCCTCGCCACCCTCGACTTCCAGGAGTTGGAAAAGCAAATCGACGAGAACCCGAAGTGGGAGGAAGACGACACCGTGCGCGAATCCATCCGCGCCCTCTACGACGGCACCGTCGACCGCGCCCTCGAACCCTATCTCTTCTACGGCTCGGAGGAAGAACCCGCCGCCCGCGGACTCTTTCTCGCCGCCCGAGCCCACCGCCTCGCCGCCCGCGAGGATGACGCCCGCTCCTGCGCCGAAGACATCCTCACCCTCTACCAAAAAACCGAATACGCTGCCAAAGCGAAAACCTTCCTCGCAGAGAAGTCCGATCAGACAAATCGGACAAATCCGCCGGAGGGTGACAAACCCGCTTCCCCCACCCCAAAGACGCCGGCATCCGTCGAGTCCCCCGCCCCAAAGGGGCCCAACAAGCCAGCCCAGGGCAACGCCCTGGGTCCCGACCAGCCACAATAATAGCCCTGAAAGGGCGACACACCTCGGTAACCTCTTTCCCTCGACCCATCCCTTCCCCATGAAACCAACCTCTAGACAGAACCTCCTCGCCCGCCTCCTCGGCGTGCTCCTCATCCTCACCCTCCTCGCGCCCCTCGCCCCCGCGCAGGACGTCCCCGCCAATGACGCCAAGGAGATCGAGGAAGAAGTCACCGTCCTCTCCGTTTACAAACAAGGCGGCTGGATGATGCACATCCTTCTTATCTGTTCGATCGGCACCATCGCCGTCGTCGTTTACTGCTCGATCCAGATCTCTCCGAAAAAGCTCTGTCCAAAACCCCTCAACGACACCCTCGTCCGGCACATGCAGGCCCGCGATGTCGCCACCGCCTATGCCGTCTGCGAGTCCAACCAGAACTGCCTCACCCGGATCGTTTCCTCCGCCCTCCTCAAGGTCAACTTCGAGCGCGACCGCGCGAACAAGGACGCCATGGACCAGGCCGCCGGCGAGGCCCTCGACCAGGAGGAAACCCGCCAGATGCTCTGGATCAATTATCTCAACGTCTTCGCCACCATCGCCCCCATGATCGGCCTCCTCGGCACCGTCACCGGCATGATCGGCAGCTTCGCCGATCTCAAGAAAGGCGCGACCGATCCCAACGACTTCGCCGGCGGCATCGGCGAGGCCATGGCCACCACCGCCGGCGGCCTCATCGTCGGCATCCCCGCCATGTTCTTCTACTTCTTCTTCCGCAACCGCCTCCTTGGCGCCATCTCCGAAGTCCAGAAACGCGTCAGCTTCCTCATCGACGTCGTCTCCGGCGAAGTCACCCTCTCGGATAGTTCCGCCTCCGCCGAGTAACTTCACTTTTCCGTATCCATGACCCGGAAGAAAAGAATCCACGAGCAAGTCAGCTTCAACATCACGCCGATGATTGACATGACTTTCCTGCTGCTCATTTTCTTCATGGTCACCTCGAAGCTCTCGAACGAGAAGATGAAGATGGACATCGCCCTGCCCAGTGCGCGCGTGGCCCAACTCACCGATGCCACCGGCGACCGCGATATCATCAACGTCGATGGCGACGGCAATTACTACGTCGGTAACACGCAGGTCACTAAGAAACAGCTCAAGGCCCATCTTACCGAACGCTTCAAGGTGAATCCCCCGCTCAAGATCTACCTCCGCGCCGACAAGGACACGCCGTCGAAGATGCTCAAGGAATTCATGGCCATGGCCGCCGAAGCCGGAGCCGTCACCGTCCTCATCGGGACTTACAAGTCATGAGAAGACACCGGCGACAATACGAGGCGGTCGAGATGCAGATGGGGCCAATGATCGACATGGTCTTCCTCCTTCTCGTCTTCTTCATGGTCACCGCCAAGCCGATCAAGCAGGAAAGCGACCTCGGGCTCG
>JAHEDC010000347.1 GCA_024641425.1 Verrucomicrobiales bacterium
CTCGCTCCTGGCAAAAATGGAAAGCGAGATCATTCGCGATACGACCCGCGTCCCCCATGGCTGAGCCGCTCCAGAAACCGTCGATCGGGGGCAAGATCGGCGAAAAAGAAGACCGGAAGCTGAGGGCGCAACGCCTGCCGGTGCGCAGCGTGTGGGCGGGATTCGGCTTTTTCGGGCTCATCGGATGGTCGGTGGTGGCTCCCACGCTTGTCGGCGCGGCGCTGGGGCGGTGGATCGATCGCGCCTATCCGGGAGAGCGGAACTGGACGCTGGCCCTCCTTGTGGCCGGCCTGACGCTGGGCTGCCTCAATGCCTGGCATTGGGTGGAAAAGGAACATCGGGCCATCCGGAAGGATCAGGAGGAGGATCTCAGCGATGACAAGTAATCCATTGGAGCTTATCGGATCGTTGCTCGCGGGGGTCTTCGCCGGCGGTCTCTTCTTCGGAGGTCTCTGGTGGACGGTGCGGCGTTTGGCGGGAGCGAGGTATCCGGGCCTGCTCATGGTTGTGAGCGCTCTTCTCCGCGCGGCCTTTGTCCTGGGATTGTTTTTTCTTCTCGGCCGGGAACATTTTGAGAGGATGCTTGCCTGTCTGGTCGGATTTGTCATCGGGCGCATTCTCGTCTTCCGGTACACGCGTCCAAAGAATTCAAAGGAGGAACGCCCGTGCACCTGAGTCCCGACGAAACCATATTCTGGCAACACGGCTTCGTCCGCCTGAATCTGACCATCGTGACGACGTGGGGGCTCATGGCCGCGATGGGAATCGGGGCCTGGCTCGTGACGCGGCGGCTCCGTCCGGATGTGCGCGTTTCCAAATGGCAGCATGTGCTGGAAGTCCTTGTCACCGGCATTCGCGATCAGATCTGCGAAGTCGGTCTCACCGGGGCGAACCGCTACCTGCCCTTTATCGGAAGTCTCTTCCTCTTCATCGGCGTGGCCAACCTCTGCACGATTCTCCCCGGATACGAGGCTCCGACCGGCTCGCTTTCCACGACGGCCGCGCTGGCGCTCTGCGTCTTTGTCGCGGTCCCTGTTTTCGGGATCGGCGCGAAAGGATTCGTCGGCTATCTCAAGACCTACCTGCATCCGACCTTCATCATGCTGCCCTTCAATATCATCAGCGAACTCTCGCGCACCCTCGCGCTGGCGGTGCGCCTCTTCGGCAATATCATGAGCGGGGCCATGGTCATGGGAATCATTCTCGCGCTCGCGCCCCTCTTTTTTCCCATTCTGCTCAAGGCGCTCGAGCTTCTCACGGGCATCGTCCAGGCTTATATTTTCAGCATACTGGCCACCGTCTACATCGCCGCCGCAACGCGCGACGAGAATGCGCCGGAGATTTCCACAACCCAAACGACATAGACAAACCATCATGGATATAGAATCGACCACCATCCTTGTTTCGATCGGCGGGGCCATGCTTTCGACCTCCGTCGGCTGCATCGCTCCCGCCATCGCCCAGGGGCGCTCCGTCTCGGCCGCCCTCACCGCGTTGGCGCAGCAGCCGGATGCCGCGAGCACGATCACCCGGACGCTCTTCGTCGGTCTGGCCATGATCGAGTCGCTTGCCATCTACGCCTTCGTGGTTTCGATGATCCTGCTTTTCGCCAATCCCTTCTGGAACCACGTTCTCGAACAAGCCGCCGGCAAGTAAGCCCACGCCATGCCGATCGACTGGTTCACCGTCGTCGCCCAGATCCTGAACTTCCTCGTTCTGGTCTGGATCCTGAAGCGATTTCTCTACGTGCCGGTGCTGCGCGCCATCGCGGAGAGGCAGGCGCGCGTGGACAAGGTGCTTGGCGACGCCTCGTCGTTGAAGGCGAGCGCCGAGGCCGAGTTGGCGAAGCTGGAGAAGGAACGGCGCGACCTCGAGGCCACGCGCGATGCGGCCATGCGGGAAGCACAGGCCAGCGCGGAGAGCGAGCGGCAACGGCTGATCACCGAGGCGCGCGCCGAATTCGAATCCGCGAGGACGAAGTGGCGCGGCGCGCTCGAGCGCGAGCAGGGCGAGTTCCAGAATCAGATTTCCAGCCAGGCGCGGCGGGAGGTCATGGGGATCGCCGGGAAACTGCTGCGGGATTTGGCTGATACGGATCTTCAGGAAAGGATTCTCGGAAAGTTTCTGGGGATCCTCGCCGGTATCGATCCCGGAGAGAAGAAGACGCTTCGTGAGGCGATGCGGAATTCAGGGAAGGAAACGGCGACGATTCGCAGCGCCTTCGAACTGCCCGCCGACCGGCGCGAGGCGCTCACCACTGCCGTACGGGGGCTCCTTGACGAGGGAGTCGCGGTCGGCTTCGAAGTCAAGCCGTCGCTCGGCTGCGGGATCGAGGTCGGGGTCGACGGCCACAAGATCGCCTGGACGATGGACGATTACCTTCGTTCGCTCGATGCGTGGGTGGAAGGTCTCATCGCAAAACAACCGACCGCGCATGAGTGACGAGCCGGAAGCATTGGTGCCGCTGGCGGTGTCGGCCCTGACCCGATTCGCCCGCGCCCGGGAAACCTTCAGCCCCTCACTGAAAGCGCGGGAGATCGGCCTCGTGCACACGGTCACGACGGGGGTGGCGCAGGTTTCCGGATTGCCGGGGCTGGGTTTCGAGGAACTGGTCTTGTTCGAGGGCGGGGCTCAGGGGATCGCCTTCAACATCGATGAACGGGACAACGGAATCGTCCTTCTAGGCGATAGCTCCCTCATCGCGACCGGCACGGAAGTCCTCCGCACCGGCCGTGTGGCCGACGTGCCCGTCGGCCCCGAACTGCTCGGACGGGTGATCGATCCGCTGGGGAATCCTCTCGACGACGGGCCACCGATCCTCAACGAGGCCCGACTGCCAATGGAGCGCCCGTCGCCGCCGATCATGGATCGAGCCGCCGTCTCCGAGCCCCTGCAGACCGGCATCAAGGTCATCGACGCCGCCATTCCGATCGGTCGCGGACAGCGCGAGCTCATTCTCGGCGACCGGCAGACCGGGAAGACGACCATCGCCCTCGACACCATCCTGAACCAGAAGGGCAAGGACGTGATCTGCATCTACTGCGCGATCGGACAACGCGCCTCGTCGGTGGCCAAGGCTCTCGCCGTTCTCCGGGAACGCGGTTCGATGGAATACACGATCGCCGTGGTCACCGAGGGAAACGATGCCCCGGGACTGCGTTATGTTGCCCCCTACGCGGCGACCAGCATCGCGGAATCCTTCATGGAGGGCGGGCGTGACGTCCTCATCGTTTACGATGATCTCACCCACCACGCCCGCGCCTACCGCGAGCTTTCGCTGCTCCTCCGCCGACCTCCCGGACGCGAGGCCTATCCGGGCGACATCTTTTACATCCATTCGCGACTGCTCGAGCGCGCGACGCATCTCAGCGAGGAACTCGGAGGCGGTTCCCTGACCGCCCTGCCCATCATCGAGACCGAGGCCGAGAACCTTTCCGACTACATTCCGACGAATCTCATCTCGATCACCGACGGCCAGATTTATCTCTCGCCCCGCCTCTTCGAACTTGGCCAGTTGCCGGCCGTCGATGTGGGGAAATCCGTCTCGCGGGTCGGAGGAAAAGCCCAATGGCCGGCGCTGCACGCGGTCTCGGGTGCCCTGAAGCTCGCCTACTCGCAGTTCGAGGAAATGGAAGTCTTCGCGCGCTTCGGGACACGGCTCGACGAGCGAACCCGGAAAATCCTCGACCATGGCCGGCGCACGCGCGCGCTCCTCCAGCAGCCCGAGTTTTCGCCGCTTTCCGTCATCGAGCAGATTCTCGTTCTTACCGCGCTCAACGAGGGATTGTTCGATGCCATTCCGCTGGAGAAGATCGCGGAGTCCGAGGCGATGGTAAGGGCGGCCGCGCGGGCGCTTCCGGACGAACTGGCGACGCGGCTTGAATCCGCGGAGGCATTCGGAAGCGATGAACGCGAGGCCGTCCTCACGGCCGCGAGGGAGGCCTTGTCCGGAAATGAGTGACTCCCTCGCCATCCTGCGGCGCCAGATCGGCAGCACCGAGGATCTTCGCTCGGTGGTGAAGACGATGAAGGCGATGGCCGCCGCTAGCATCGCGCAATTCGAGAACGCGGTCACCGCACTCGTCGCTTACCAGCATACGGTGGAACTGGCGCTTTCGGTCGGCGCGGGCAAGGTGGCATATGGAAGCCGAAGCGCCAGCGGGAGCAAGGCGGGCGGAATGATCGTCCTCGGCGCGGACCAGGGAATGGCCGGACAGTTCAACGAGCACGTTGTCGACGTCGCCGTCGCCCGGTTGGGCGAGGAATCTTCGGTGACCCGAATCTGGGTCGTGGGCGAACGGGCCCAGGTGCGACTGGAGAACGCCGGACACCCGGCGACGCGCTTCCTGTCATCGCCCCAGAGCGTCGAAGCCATCGCGTCCCTCGTTTCGGAGCTTTTGGTCGATGTGGAGCACGCGCACACGTCCGGGGAGATCGGTGCGGTCGATATCTGTCACAACTGTCCCGTCCTGCGGTCGAGCTACGAGACGCGCTGGTCGCGCCTCCTTCCGCTCGACGAGGCATGGCGGGAGGGCCTGGTGCGGCTTCCGTGGCCGACCAAGCGGATTCCCCAGATGCTCAATCCCGGGCCCGGGGCCTTGGCCGCGCTGGTCAGCGAGTATCTCTTCGTATCCTGCTATCGCGCGGTCGCCGAATCCTGTGCCGCCGAAAGCGGGGCCCGTTTGGCCGCGATGCAGCGGGCGGAGCGGAACATCGACGAGCGGCGCCGCGATCTCGATATGCGATACAACCACCAGCGGCAGAGAACCATCGACGACGAACTTTTCGATCTCATCTCCGGCTTCGAGGCCCTGCGGGAGGAATTCCCGGACGAATCGCTTGGGTAAGGCCATCCATCGGAGCCTTCCGGACGTTTACTCTGACGTGGAACAAAACACGCCAGTAATCAGTCTCGGAACCCGTGATCGCGTGAGGGGTGCCCTCGTCGGAGCGCGGATCGGGGATGCCCTCGCGATGCCGGTCCACTGGTATTATGATCGGGTCGCCCTGCGTCACGACTACGGGCGGGTGACGGATTTCCTCGAACCGAGGGAGCCGCATCCGGGCAGCATCCTGTGGCGCTCCCGCTGGGAAGCGCCCACGCCCGAACTCGATATTCTCGGGCCTGATCGCCGTTTCTGGGGCGCGCGGGGCATTCACTACCACCGGAACCTTAAGGCGGGCGAGAACACGCTTACGATGCACGTCGCCGAGGAGGCATGGCGATCCGTGAACGCGTGTCGGGGCCACGATGGGGCGGATTTCCTGCGGCGCTACATCGGCCTGCTCCTCGATCCTTCGCGGCACCGTGACACCTACATCGAGGAGTGCCATCGGGGCTTCTTCACCAATCTCGGGCGCGGTCGCAAACCGGAAAAATGCGCCGTCGAGGAAAAGCACGTCAGTGGTCTCGCCATGATGTTGCCGGTTGCGTTGTATTACGCGGAGCGGCCGTCGAAGGGGAGCGAGGCGGCGCTCGCCCAACTCGCGCTCACCCACGCAGGGCGGAAAATGCGCGTGGCCGCCGAAGCGATTCTTTCCCTGCTTTTCCCCGTGCTCGCCGGTCACGACTTGGCGGAGGTCATTCGCGAGGAATACGCCGCGCAGCGGAATCCGCACTTCGGCTTCCCGCTTCTGAAGTGGTTGGAGAAAAGCGACGAGGAGGTCATCGGAGGGAAATTGTCGACCGCTTGCTACGTCGAGGACGCGGTGCCGGCCATTCTTTACCTCGCGCTGAAATACAGTGGCTGTCCCGAGGAGGGCTTAATCGCGAATACGAATCTCGGCGGGGACAACGCGCATCGCGGCGCGGTTCTCGGCGCCCTTCTCGGGGCGGCGAATAGTTTCGAGCGGTGGCCGAAAAGATGGACGAACGCCCTTGGCCAATCTCCAAAGGAAGAGTGAAGGGGGACACGGGAGGTCGCTCCTGGAAGACGATCGTCTTCCGGAATTCGCTTCATCTTGGGAGGAATGGAAGATGCCGCGCCTCCCGTGTCCCTGCATTCATTCATCTTTCGGAAAAGTCGCGGAGATTCCTCCGCGGCCAGCCCGGCGCGGGGTGCCGGGCGCCTATTGCCGGGCGCCTATTGCCGGACGGTCTGGTAGGCGAGTCCGGCCCCGACAAGGTCGCTGAGGGCCATGCCGATGGATTTGAAAAGCGTTATCTCCTCGTCGCTTTCGCGGAGTATTGCGGTTCCCGTGCACATTTCGGTCAGTTCGGCGACGACGCCCTCCTTCGTGAAAACGCCTTCGGAGATCGGAACGAGGATTTCGCCCGCTTCCTTGAAGGCGTTGACGCGGCTGTCGGCGTAGACCTTTGATTTCACGATGAGGGCGGTATCGCACTCGCGTTTGGTCGCGTGATGGTTGCCAATGAAGTCGGTGTGCGTTCCCGGTCGAATCCAATCGCCCTTGACGACGGGTTCGTGGGAACCGGTGGCGGCGACGACGATGTCGGCTTCCGCGCAGGCGGCCTCGACGTCGGTAGCGACCTCAAAGGCGAGGGCGGGAAGTTTGGCCGCGATTTCCCGGACGATTCCCTCGGCCTTCGACGGATTTCGTCCCCAGACAAGGACGCGTTTGAGCGGGCGGACGCTGGCGTTGGCACGGATGATGTAGGGGGCGAGGTTGCCGGTGCCGAGGACAAGAAGGGTTTCGGAGTTTTCCCGGGCGAGCAAGCGGGTGGCGAGACCGGAAATGCCGGCCGTGCGCCAGAAGGTGACGCTGGTGCCGTCGACGAGCGCGAGGGGTTCGCCGTGCTTGCGGTCGAAGAGGAGGATTTTTGAGTAGAGCGACTTGTATTCGGGGCCGGGATTATCGGGGAAATAGGTGAAGGCCTTGACTCCGATGAGGTTCTCGTTCCAGGAGGGGAGGACGGCAAAGGCGTCGTGGTTCGAGGGATCCTCATCGAGCGCGAAGACCTGGCGCGGGGGCATGGAAAATTTACCGGCGTAGGCCTCGTGGAGGGCGTCGACAAGGGCGGGGTAACTGAGGGCGGCGTGGACTTGTTCCTGGGAGATCGTGATCATGGTTGAGTAGGGATCATGGGGGCGATTGGAAGGAGTGGCGAGGAAAAAGGGGAGGGTGGTTGATTTGTTAATTGGGCGA
>JAHEDC010000021.1 GCA_024641425.1 Verrucomicrobiales bacterium
CTGTCGGAATCAGTTCGAACTGTCCGGGGATGTGATCGGGAAAGCCCTCGGGGAGGCCCTTGCCGTCACGGATGAAAGTCCAGATGGCACCGATCTGCTTCTCGGTGTCGCCGGCCAGAATGTCCGTCACGGTGGCCTGGCCTCCGGGCCAGAACGGCGGCATGAGTGTTCCGGGGAGGTAGCCTGCGGGATCGAGCAGATAGCGCCGAAACCAGGTCGGGCTCATGCGCTGGTCGAGATTGCTAAGATCCGGTCCTTGGATGCCGAGTGACGGACGTTCGCCCCACCGGTGGCAGGAGATACAGTTCACGCCACCATGGGCGCCGAGCAGGCGTCGGCCGGCTTCGAGATCCTCGACGGCCGCGATTTGAACGGGATCCGGATCGACTCCCTCCCGAGGCAGATCCGCCGCCTCGAACGCCTCGGCCAGCACCGCCGCGTGAACGGCGGGATAGACAGGCATGCGGGTGCGGAGATAAGGCCGGACGCGGGTGCCTTCCTCGCCGCTCAAGACGGCGCGGATCCATTTCCCGCGCAGTTTCTCGCCCACGTCGGTGAGCGGCGGCGGGATGCGTCCGGCGTCACCGAGTGCCTCGTCGCCGATGAAATAGGGACGAGTTCCGGGAGAAGGGCCGCCGTTACCACCACGGGAATGGCAGGCATCGCAGCGGAGTGAGGTCATGAGGGCGTCCACCGCAGGGACGTCGGACGCCACAAAAAACCGGTCGTTCCCCTTTCGCTGGCGCGTGGCAAGATAATCGGCGAGGGTTTCCCTTTGTGGCTCTGTCAGGGTGTAACGCGCCGGGCCCTTGTGTGCGGGACATCCTGCCGCGGGATCGTTGATCGGCACAGGTTCCCGTTCCCGACTGATGCCGGGGAGAGAATGGCACGCGGAACATTCCAACTTCTCGACCCGCTGTCGACCCCGGCCGACGGTTTCGGCGTCCGCCTTCGGCCAAGCCGTTACAAGGGGTGCCTCTCCGGGATCGCTGGCCTGGAAATCCAACAGGTGGGCGGCGATGTCGATCGCCTCGTCCGGCGCGAGCGGAAACTGCGGCATCCGCGCGTCCGGTCGGTAATGATGGGTGTTGCGGAGAAAGTCCGTAAGAGCGTAGAGGCTCGTTTTCCGACGAAGATCGGGAAGAGGCACGGCGTGACCGGCGTCGTCCGGTGCGTGGCAGGCGATACAGCCGATCTCATGATAGAGCGCGCTGCCACGTTCCGCATTCGCGTGACGTTCGGGTTTGAATCTCATGCCTTCGCCCAAGGTTCCCAGCCAGGCCGCGACGTCGCGAATGGCTCCCGTGCGCTCCGCTTCGGGAAGGTGGTCGAACATCGCGGGCATGCGTCCGTGCTCGGGCTTCGCGAGAAAGTCCAACAACCAGTCGTGATTCACGCGTGACGGCAGGTTCGTCAGGTCCGGGCCGCTCCGGCGCGGCGCGCCCGGAGAGCCGCCGCCGTGACAGTTGGCGCATCCGAGACCGGTGAAGAGGACCTCCCCGGTATCCGCTCCGGCTCCGGAAGGCGTCACGGAAAGGAGAAACAGCGCGATGAAGCGTGACTTCAATGCGTCCGGGAGATGCATTTCGAGATATATTTTCGGGAATCGTTGATCGTGGAGGTGATCGCTTCCGCTGAATCGAGAACAGGCGTGCCCCGAGGAGTCGGGTGCATGAAGATCTCCGCGACGCCTGAGAACGCAATGTCACGCAATGCCTGTAAGATGGGAGTGTAATCGAGTGATCCCCGCCCGGGCAGTTGCTCGAGTTCCATGTTCTTCGCCACCGTCTTCTGGCTACCGATGCCGTGTTCCTGGAAATAGATGAAAGGGAGCTGCTTCCTTCCGAGAGCCCGGATCAATGGCGGGATTTGGTCGACGAAGCCATGCAAGTGGTGCGGGGCAAAGGCGATGCCGAGGGCGGGATGTTTGTTGAATTCGGCGAAGTAAAGCAGGGAGTCCGGGTGGAAGAGCGCTTGATTGGCGTGATTCTCGATCGCGATGACGAGACCGTGTTCGGCGGCGGCATCGGCATGGACTTGCATCCTTTCGAGGAAGTCCTTCACCGCCCTTTTCGCCTCGGTTCCGGAAGGATCCTTCGGGCCGCTCGATCCGCAGACGAGGATTTTGCCGCCGAGTCTCTTCAGAGCGGGCATCTCGGGCTGGAGTCCGAAACACCCGAGGGGATAGCGGGTGGAAACCGTGAGCCTTGTCTCGTGTTTGGCAAGGAGGTCGGCGAAGGCCTCGATTCCCATCGCATCGATCTCCTCCCGTTGGGTGCCGTGGGGCTTGCCCCAGACATCGAGGCCGATGGCACCGGATCGCGTGACTTCCGGCAAGATCGTTTTTAGGTTCATGTCGCCGTAAAGGGCGGAGGCAAGCACGTAGTCGATGGAAAAGGCATCGGCTTTCGCACGCGATTCCGTCATGCAGGCCGCGCTTGCGGCGACAAGGGTTTGAAGGGCTTTGCGGCGTTTCATACTGTCGTGGGGCTCGTGACCCAGTCTGACCGCGTTTCAGCCCTGCCACAAGGTATCCACGAAGTGTTTCACCCGTTCCGCATCGACGGGGTTTTCCCAGCGGCCTTCCCTCTTGAAATGTGAGCCGATGAGGGCGGCATCGGCGTGAACAAGCAGTTCCCGGGCGTTGTTGATCGTGACACCGGAGCCGAGGAGGATGGGAAGCGCGGTGGCTTCTCGGGCCGCGCGGATTTCTCCGAGATCGGGCTCGGCACCGGTGTGGCTGCCGGTGAGAATGAGGCCGTCGCTGAGGAAGAACTCAGCGGCGCGCGCGGTGTCGGCGATGTCGAGGTCGGCGGTGAGGGCGTGGGAACTGTGCTTCTTCTTGATGTCGGTCAGGACAAGGACTTGCTCGGCACCGATCTGTTTTCGGTAGCGGAGAAGAGCGGCGGCATCGCTCTCAATGAGGCCCTCGTCGGCAACGTGGGCGAAGACGAATCCTTCGGCCCGGATGAATTCGAGATCGGCGGCGGCGGCGACCGCGAGGGCCTCGCGGTTGGCGGCGGCGAGGATCTGGATGCCGCAGGGGAGCGAGGGCGCGGCCTCGCGGACGGCGAGGGCGACGGCGGTCATGGCGGTCGTGATCTCGGGGCCGACGCTCCCCTTGAGATACGGGCGGTCGTGCATGTTCTCGATCATGACCGCGTCCACGCCACATTCTGCGTAGAGGCGTGCCTCGGCGGCGGCGGAGGCGATGATCCCGGAAAGGGGAAGCCGATGGCGTGGTGTTCCGGGAAGCGCCGCGACGTGGATCATCCCGACGATGGTCCTGCGGTCGCGGGAGAAGAGAGGGGGCGTGCTCACTTGCCGGGCGGGAGCGGAATGTCGATGGCCATGTCGAAAAGCTCGCTGTCTTTGAGCCAACTCTTCTTCGACTGGAGGATGCCGGTGAGGCGGGTCGGTTTCTCGCGGCCGAATTCGGAAACGGTCAGCGTCATGTGAAGGCAACCCTTGTCGTCGATGGTGACTTTCTGTGGGGTGTCGGAGTCGATGAGACCGTCGTCGGCGTAAAAGTAGGCGTCCTCGGGAGCGGTCTTGGCGTTCCCTCCAGGGGTGACGGTCAGGAGGACCAGCGAACCATTGCCGGAGCGCGATGCCTCGGCCTTCCAGGCATCGGATTTCCGCGGAAAGCTCTGGCGCGTCCTTTCGATGGCATCATGCCATTTCGGATGTGGCTCCGCGTGGGCGGCGACCGGCGCGGTCAGGGTGACGGTCGGATTGCTGGGGATACAGGTCTTCGCGCACATCATCCAGGTGATGTTGGCGGTGAGCTTGACCCTTGTGTCCGGCCGGGCGTCGGCGGGCGCGGTGATGTCGGTGAGGAGGAAAACCTCGCCCTCGTAGCCGTAGGTTACGATCGAGGCCATGATGACACGCTGCGGTGGTGCCCACTGGATCGGGCCGGCGGTGAAACCCTCGGGCAAATCCCATTGGATCGAGACCGGAACGCCGGCAAGTCCGGGATTCTTCCAATAGGTATGCCAGCCCGGATCGTGCTTCACGTGGAGGGCGACGGTGGTGGTTTTCCCGGGAACGAAGGCCGTTTGCTCGGGGACAAGTTCGACTTCGACCGAGTGGTCGCGGATCGGTTCGGCGAGCGTGAACGAGGGGACGGCGAGAGCGAGGAGGAGGGTGGTTTTCATCTCAGAAAGGGGCGCTGCCTGGAGTGCGGGGGAAGGGGATGACGTCACGGATGTTCGGAATGCCGGTGACAAACATGAGCATGCGCTCGAAGCCAAGGCCGAAGCCGGCGTGGGGGACGGTGCCGTAGCGGCGGAGATCGATATACCACCAGTAGTCGTCCTTGCTGAGGCCGTGCGCCTTCATGTTTTCGAGAAGAACGTCGAGCCGTTCCTCGCGCTGGCTTCCCCCGACGATCTCGCCGATGCCGGGCACGAGGAGGTCCATGGCGGTGACGGTTTTCCCATCGTCGTTCGTGCGCATGTAGAAGGGTTTGATGTCCTTCGGGTAATTATAGACGGTGACGGGGCATTTGAAGTGCTCCTCGGTGAGGTAGCGCTCGTGTTCCGACTGGAGGTTGAGGCCCCACGCGACGGGGTAATCGAATTCCTTTCCCGAGGCTTTGAGAATCTCGACGGCCTCGGTGTAGGGGACCCGCTGGAAGGGGCGCTCGATAACGAAACGGAGACGTTCGAGGAGGCCCTTGTCGACGAAGCTGTTGAAGAGGGCGAGATCTTCGGCGCACTGTTCGAGGGCGTCGGCGGCGAGGTATTTGACCATTTCCTCGGCGAGATTCATATCGCCCTCGAGGTCGCAGAAGGCCATTTCGGGTTCGATCATCCAGAACTCGCTCGCATGGCGGGTCGTGTTCGAATTCTCGGCACGGAAGGTGGGCCCGAAAGTGTAGATGTTCGAAAGGGCGCAGGCGAAAGTCTCGCCTTCGAGCTGGCCGCTCACGGTGAGGTAGGTCGCGCGACCGAAGAAATCGGCGGCGGCGGCGTTCGGGGCAGTGAATTCGGCGCCCTCGAGCGTGGTGACCCGGAACATCTCCCCCGCACCCTCGCAGTCGCTGGCAGTGATGATGGGGGTGTGGACGTAAACAAAGCTCCGCTCCTGGAAAAACTGGTGGATGGCGAAGGCGAGGCGGCTCCGGACGCGAAAGACGGCGCCGTAGAGATTCGAGCGCGGGCGGAGGTGGGCGATGGAGCGAAGGAATTCCGGCGTATGGCCTTTTTTCTGGAGAGGATAGTCGTCGGGCGCGGCTCCGACGAGCGTCAGTCGCGTGGCGAGGATCTCCCATTTCTGGCCTTGGCCCTGGGAGGGGACGAGGCTGCCCTCGATCTCGACCGAGGCTCCGGTGGTGGCCTCCGGGAGGTCGTCTGAGCCGGGGATGCCGTGGTCGACGACGATCTGAAGGCTGGCGAGACAGGAGCCGTCATTGACGGCGATGAACGAGCAGGCCTTCGAATCGCGCCGGGTGCGAACCCAGCCTTGGATAAGAAGGGATTCATCGGAGGGCGCGGATTCGCGGGCGAGGATGTCTTTGACGAGGGAGCGTGTGGGCACGGGCAGAGGCTAGGATTTCGGAGCGCGCATTTCCAGCGGAATTTTGGATCGGTTCGCGGTCAGGCCATAAGCGTTCCTGCCGACCCGCCCCGGCGATGCAAGCGGAGTCGCTCCCCGGGGTGATGTGGACTTTTCTCACCTAGATCATTGCACGACGATACGGAGGCGACCGAAGACGCGGGCGTTGGCGCTCCGGGGCGTCGCGGCACGCCAGGTTTCCGTGACGGAACCGTCGGGATTTTGGGCGGAAGAAACGAGGACAGCCGGGATGCCGAGCCAGTCATCGAGATCGTCGGTGAACTCGACGAAAGACTGGATGCCGGAGGATTCAGGCTGATAGCGGAAAGTGAGGGTGAGGTAGTCACTGACTATGCCGGCGACGTCGATGGCCTGCACGCCGGGTTGGGGGAGAATTCCGGGGTCGGATGCGTGGGGATTTCCGAGGAGATAAAGTTCGAGGGCATTGAGGATGCCGTCACTGTCCTCGTCGTCGCCCGGGCCACCGTTGATGCGGTTGCTCTCGCTCCAGGCATCGTAGTCGAGAATGTCATCGCGGCCTGGCGAACCGTGGCCGTAGCTTGCGCGCCAGCTCTGGGCGAGGGCGTGGTCGGGGGCGGACGCCGGGTCCTTGAGGACAAGGCTGGAGCCGTTTCCATCGGCGGCCGAGGGCCAGGGGGCGCTGTCGCCGTAGACGAGATCGTGGATGGCGGTGCCGAGACCGAAAGAGAGTTTCAACTGCTCGCCCGCGTTGGAGAGATTGTCCGAACCATAGGTTCCAAGGACGGGGAGACCCATGCCATAACGGGCTTCGAAGGCGGCGACATTCTTCACGAGAAGGGCGTAGGCGCCTGCTTCGAGGGTGGTTCCGGCGGGAATGTCAAAGTCGACTCCCTTCGTAAAGCGGACGTCGGTGAGGTCGAGTTGGGTCACTCCGATGTTCTTCAGTTCGATGAATTCGAAGTCGTCGTTGTTCGAGGAGACGAGACTTTCGGAGGCGTTCGGAACGGGCGGATTATACATGATCTCGGTGATCATGAGGTTCTGCTGGAAGCCGGTGACGTCGGGGACTCCGGCCACGAACTGGATCGGATTCGACCAGTGGCCCCAGCGCCCGGCGTTATCCTTGTGGCGGACTCGGAGTCGGTAGGTGAGACCGGGGCGGACGACGATCGCGGGAACCGAGATATTCGCGGCGAACGACGGAATTTCGGCGGTCTCCCAGTCGGCTTCGATCTCGTATTTCCGCGGTTGGGCGGGGTCGAAGAGAGGGGCGTTCACGTCAGTGAAGGAGGCGAGGCGCCACTCCATGGCCGCGAAGGAGGCGCCGGAAGGGCTGCTGAAGTTCGATGAGCTCGCGGAGATCCCGTTGGCAGGGAAGCCGGAAAGTCCGGTGTAGGTAAGGGTGGGTTTCGCGGGCACCTGCGCTTCGTCGGTGAGGATACTCGTGTCGATGAAACTGCCCCGCGAGACGATGTAGGCCTTTTCAAGAGCAAGCATGGCGGCGAAAGTGCGCGCGCCCGTTGCCTCGTAGAAACGGCCATGTCCGGCCTTATTCGCATCCACGTTGCCGGAAATCAGGATCGGATTGTAATCCCACATGGTGCGGTCGGCATCGACATAGGATGGGAGACCCGGCGTGTAGGCGAACTGGGCGACCTCATCGAGGATCATGCCCGTCTGTTCGGGATTGAGAAGGAGGTCGCGGAGTTCGCGCATTCGATTGCGCCGGTCGCGGGCGAAATTAGGGATGGCGAGGATATCGGCGCTCCACGCGTCGGTCTCGCCGCCCCCGCCGTAAGTCGTGGTCCAGGTGAGGTCGAGATCCCAGTTCTTGGTCTCCCACTTGTTGGTGATTGGATTGTGGAAGAAGAAGTAGTTTTTGCCGAAGGCGATGTCGTAATCGTGGATGAAGGTCGCGATGGCGCGGAAGTCGTAGTAGTCATCGAGATGGACGTTGTCCCGCCACCAGGATTCCGGTTGGGTGGCCGCACCGTTGTAGGCGGAGAGGAAGGCGTTCAAATCGGACTTGTTCGATGGCTGGTCCGGTCCCTGGTTGTTGAGTTCGCCGGTGCCGCCCTCCATCTTGTAGAGGTTTCCATCCGGAAGGTCGTGTTCCTCCAGGAATTGTCCGTCCATCTGCTCGACGGCCATATAGAGTCCCTGGAAATCGGTGTCGAACTGGTTGCCGGGGGTGCCGTTCTCGTTGGCACTCTCGATAATACGGAAGTGAGTGTAGTGGGTTTTCGGAGCGGCGTTGCCGGTAAGGTTGTGGAGTTTGAATCCCGCTCCCTCGAAGAGACCCTGCTCTCCACGCTGGTTGAAGTTTCCCTGTTGGATAAGGGCGGAGAAATTGAGCTTGCTCCAGTCGGTGGCATATCGCTTGCCGTAATTGTCTCGGGCCGCGAGCCGGTGGCCCCGGTTGAAGTCGAACTTCCACATGTTCTTGCCCATGGCGTAGCGCCAGACGCCGCCCCGCGCGCGGAAGCGGATGTGGTCATAGACCTTGCCATCGTAAACGAGGGTGCCCTGCCAGAGATACTCGCTTCCCGTGTATTTGCCCGTGGTGGCACCCGGGATATACTGGGAATTCACGTGGTCGGCGCGCGTGGTGATGAGATGATAGACCGGGACATTCTGTTGGAGCGGGGGAAGGCCGTTGAAGTCGTAGACAACGTCCGGGGCTGCCGGGGTCGCCTTGCCGGCATAGGCGGGAATCCCGTCGTAGACAAAGTAGGCGAAGTTCGGCTGGGGATCATCGGCGTAGGGCGCGGTGACGGCGAGGGCAGCGCGATCCGTCGCGGTGATCCGGTAGCGGATCAGCCTCCGATGGGAGTGCACCGAGGCGGGGATGAGGCCCGAGAAGACATCATCGCCTGCGAGGGCGTCGCCGTTTGTGCCGTCATCGCGCATGGGCAGGGTGGTCCAGAGCGTCGGGTAGCGGGGATCGCCGATTTCGATGTAATCGCCGGGCTCGACGATCTGATAGTCGAGGGAAACGGAGGCGACGCCTCCGGCGTCGGTGGCCTTGACCGTGACGGTGACGTCCTGGCCTGACACGGGTTGGTTCGGGGAATGGTCGACTTGCCGGAGGGCGGGCGGGGCATTCGAATGGGTCACGCTATTCAAGGCTCCGGGGGAAGGGGGAACCGCGGAGGACTGGCCCGGGGTTGAGCCCAGGGTTTCCAGTTCGGCGTCGAGCGAGGAATCGCTGCTGCCGAGGGTGCCGTTGATGAGTTGCATCGCGATCGTGTTCTCTCCCTCCACGAGATAGGCCTGGCTGCCGGTGAGATCGAAGGGGGTGTAGATCGCGGGAACCGATTTGTCCACTTCGTGATTGGTGGTGAAGTTGGCCGGAGGAGGAAATGGAATCACGCCCGCGGTCATCCTAGGCGTCCGCAGGACCTCGATGCCGTTGATCCAGACGATCACGCCGTCGTCATAGTGGAGCGAGAGGCGCAAGGTCGGGGGCACGGCGCCGGGGGCGATCGTGAAGGGGCGCCGCATGAAAAAGGTGATATAGTTGTTCGTCATGTCCGGCAACAGCGTGTTGTCATCGTTGTCGCCGAATCCAACCGGGGCCTGGCCACTGAGCCATTGTCCGTCGTCCGCCACGACATAGCCGTTCGCGGTCCATGGTCGCCCGCCTCCATCGACGGAGGGAAAAGTCGTGCCCTTGCGATAATCCCAGATCTGGTCGCGCGCGATGTAGTCCGCCGGGGGGACCGAACTCGAAGCGACATTTCCGGACGAGCGCCAGTTCCCGCCCAGGTTGTTGTCGAGGTTCGGATGGATGAGTTCGATCGACGGGTCCGGCGGATCGCCGACGGTCGGCCAGGGGAAGCCGAGCTTGTAATCCACCTCGTCCACGACGTCGCCCGCCGCATTGCGCAAGGTGATTTTCTCGCCCGAGTTGCTCAGTTTGCCTGTCCAAGGGCCGAGGGCTCCGGCATAGCCGAACTTTGCCAGCAAGGTGGCGGGATCCTGGGCGATGACGAGATAGCCGGCGGCGGGAAGGGTGGTGCCATCCGGAAGGGTGAAATCGCCGGTTGGGCCGTTCACGCCGCTGGAGAAATACCAGCCGGAAAGGTCGATGGGAGCGGCGGAGTTATTATAAAGTTCGATGAATTCGCTTTTCGAGGTGCGGTCGCTTTCGTCGTAGTGGATCTCGTTGATGACGATCGAGGGCGCGACGAAGGCTGGGGTCTGAAACGAAAGCGAGGGAGTGGCCCAGGCTTCGCCGGCCCCATTGGTCGCGAGAGCGCGGAAGTAGTAGGTCGAGAGGGGGGCGAGATTCGTCACGGTGCGGGAGAAGGCTCCCGAGTCGGTGCCGTGCTCGACGAAATTGGCCCAGTTCGTTTTGACGGTGCCGCCATCGGTGACGCCGAAGTAGAAGGAGATCGCGGGTGGGTCGCCGCCCGTGTTCGTGACCTGGCCGTTCAGGCGGGCGGAGGTGCCGGTGATGTTGTCGGCGGGTACGTTCACGAGGGAGGGAAGCGAGAGCGAGGTCGTGGTGAACGTGGCCGAGGCGGGCGCCCAACCGGATCCGCCGGTGTTCGTCGCCCTTGCGCGGAAGAAATAGGCAGTGGAGGCGGAGAGCCCGGAGAGCGTCCTCGTGTCGGGACTTCCGGCCGTGAGGACGCCGAGCGGGACGGAATGCTGCCAGCCGCCGTCATTCGTGCCCGCGTCGACGGAACCATAGTAAACGGTGACCGAGGGATCCTCGCCGCCAGTCGTGGTCACAAGCGCGCCGATCTTCGAGGAGAAGGCGCCGATCTCCGTGGCGGCGATGTTCTCGACGACCGGTGGCGCGAAAAGAGTGGTGAATGTGGCCGACTGTGGGGCCCAGTCCTCTCCCTGCGCGTTCACGGCGTAGGCGCGGAAGAAGTGGGGAGTGCCGGAGGAGAGGCCGGTGATGTCGGCCTGGAAATCCTGGGGAGTGGTGAGATTCCCGATGTTCGTGACATTCTGCCACGCCGCGATGGAGGTGCCGCCATCGGCGGTGCCCCAATAGAGGCGCGCGGCGGGGGTGCTGGTGCCTGCGGCGAGGAGGGTGCCTCGAAGTCGGGCGGAACCCGCGGTGACGTTCTGGGCGGCGAGATTGTCCACGGTCGGCGCGCCGTTGGGGGTGGTTTCGACAATCTGGATGCCGTGAAGCCCGAAGTTGTTGCTCCCCCGAAGGGTCTGCACGGTAAGATTGGATCCGCTGAGTCCGGTGTAGCGGGCATAATTCGAGGAAACGACCGCGCCCTCGGAGGTTGCGGTGCCCTCGAGGTAGGAGGTGAAGGGATTCGTCGTCGTCGCGTGCCAGATATCCGTGTCCGCGTTCCCATTCACGCGGGTGCGACCGGTGCGGCCGTTTCCGTCCGACCCGACAAAGATGTAAACCTCATACTCTCCGAAAGGGATACCCGTGAAGGTGGCGGTGATGGTCTGGTTCGTCGCATTGCTGTCAAGATAGCCGTCCATGAGGGGCTGCCCCGTCGAGTTCCCCGGGATGCCCCACGTATTGTTGGCACTCCAGGTGACGGTGGCGCCGGAGGCGGTTCCCGCATCATCGATCAGGGAGACGGGCGAGACCTGGGCGGCCTGATCGGTCATGTTGTTCCAGTTCGCCTGCGGAACGACGCCGGCGGATGTGCCGGGGGCCATGTTGGTGCCGGTCGTGCCGCCTGGATTGCCGGTGAAATTCACCCCGATACCCGCTCCGGGGGTCGGGTTCGGGAAGGCGAGGAACAGAAAAGCGGCGGCAAAGGCGGACGGAATCGCGGGAGCGGCCGTGCCTTCGGGACGGTGAAGGAAAGGAAACATGTTTCTGGGGGGCGGCTTCGGAGGCGCGATGGCAGCCGTTCCTTGGCTGATAAGGGATGGGGTCGAAAGTCCTTGATTATAGGGGAAGTCACCCTGGGTGTCATCGCAAAAAGGGGCTCCCGGCCGCGGCATGCGATCTCCTGCGGGAGGGATTCTCGCCTGGGTGGTGTCCCGATGCGGTCCAGGGAGGGAAAGCAAAGAAGGTTTGCCAGCAGGGGGGCGGATCGATTATAGGAGAATTTCCCCCTTTTTTCCGAATTTCCACCCCAAGACTCTCTTCACGCTTTGATGAATCCCGACCGAGCGACGCTTAATTTCCTCAATACATTTCCAGAGAAAGTGCGGCAGGAGGGCGAGATGCTGCATCGTGACGGCTGTGTGACGCAGATTTTCGGCAACCATCTTTTTGTGCAGGGACGGGTAGAAGTCGATCGGGGACGCGTCTTTACGACGACGATGCGCCTTCAGGGAAACCGCTGGATCGGGGAATCGACGTCCGAGGCCGGCCAGGCCTGCGCCTGCCTCGTGGCAACGATGATGGAACGGCTGGTGCGGGGCGAGAATCTTCCCGAGGCCCCGAACGAGGTGGGTGAGAAATCCCTCGAGCAGACCCTGGAGGAGGGACTGGAGCGCGAACTGACCGAGAAGGAGGATCTCTTCCTGAGCAAGCTGGAGCGGAGGTTTCGCCGATTCATGATCGAAAAGAAGATTTTCGACCACGATCTGGTGCGCCTGCATCCGAAGTGGGAGGTGACGGGTTATGACGCATTGGTGCTATGGCCCACGCCGCCGACGGACATCATCGAATTCTGGAACTACGTTGCCTACGCGTTGGATAAGCGGAATCTTGTGTGGCCGGCTTTCATGAAGCCGGTCACGGACCTGGAGGAGACCCGTGGGAAATTACTGGCCTGGGAGCGAGAGCGCGAGGCGGGCGAGTGGGAGGAACGGATGGCGTTTATCGCCGACAGCCCTCCGTCCGCGTCGGAGGAAGCAGGCGATTTGAGGCTGCTCGTGACGACGAGCGAGGCAAAACTTCAATGGAGGGCGGCAGGATCCGATGCGTACGAGAGTGTGGCGGGAACGCCCCAACTCCATCAGCTGGTGGAATCGCACGAAAAGGGGGCGTTGCGCCTGGATGCGCCGTCCGACTTGCTCTGGACGCATTTTCTCACGCATCGGCAGGAACGCGGCACCGAGGAACTGCGGCTGGAAGTGCCGGAAAACGGGCGTCTTTTAAACCGGCTCTTCCGGCAGTCATTGTTGGAGCAGCACATCGTGACGCTGGACGAGATTCCGTTCGTGAGGGTTGCGGAACCCCTGCGTTGGCGTTGCGGGGAAGTCGAGGCCGAGAGCGGGCCGGACGAGGATGGCGTGGAGAGCGAAGGGGACGACGCGGTGGCAAGGGTGACGGGCATCGAACTGGAGATGGCCGATGGCGAGCGCGTGCCGTATGCCCTGAGGGTATTGCCGGGTGTCGAGGAATTGTATCTTTCCGACGAGGCCGTCTTCCGCGGGCCCCTTCATTGGAGCGAGGGCACCGAAGTCTCTCCACGCCACGAGATCCCGCTCTCCGTGCTCGCAAGTGAGACCGGGGTGGAATTCCTCGCGCGCATCGGCGCCGACCTCCCTGCCGAACTTCAACCGCAGGTAAGGGACGAGTCGATGGCGGTGACCATCGAGGCCTCGCTCGCCAAGCGAATGACCACCTCGGACGGCGAACATGTGCGCCTTGACGTGACGGCCTCGGACACGGACGGATTGCGGCGCGAGGCTTTGGGAAAGGACGGTTGGCGGGTGGTCGAGCGGAAACCGGCGGGCGACGGACGTATCCTGCGCTTCAACCGCCGGGCCTTGCATCGTTTTCCTGCCTTGCTGGAGGCCCTGAACGTAACCCACGATGCGGGCACGGACAGTTTCCGGACGCGCGTGGTGCGCACCTTTCCGGAACGTTTCCAGGAATGGGTGGCCTCGCTGCCCGCGGAGGTGGAATTGAAGCTGGATCGTGAGTTGAGCACGCTCCTCGCGGATCCGGTGAAGGCGGCCCTGCGCTTCGAGGTCGTGGATCAGCAGATCGACTGGTTCGACCTGAAAATCGTGCTCAATGTCGAAGGCCACGACCTGAGCCAGGAGGAAATCCGCGAACTGGTGGCGGCGCGTGGCGAGTTCGTGCGGATGCAGGACGGTGGGTGGTTGCGACTCCAGTTCGACATGGGCGACGACCAGATGGCGGCGGTGGCGCGGCTCGGGCTGGATCCCTTTGATCTCTCGCAGGAATCCCACCGGATGCACGCCCTTCAGCTGGCCGATCCGATGGCGCGCGAGGTTTTCGATCCCGAGGCATGGAACCGGATCTGCGACCGCGCGGCCTCGGTCAAGCTGAAGGTGCGCCCGGCCCTGCCGGAAGGCCTGAATGTCGATCTGCGCCCCTACCAGGTCGAGGGCTTCCATTTCCTCGCCTATCTCACCGCGAATGGCTTCGGCGGCATTCTCGCCGATGACATGGGTCTGGGAAAGACGGTGCAGAGTCTGGCCTGGATCCTCTGGCTCCGCTCGCAGGCCGAGGAAAAGGATCGTCTACCCACCCTCGTCGTCTGCCCGAAGTCGGTGCTCGACGTGTGGGCCGGCGAGGTGCGGAAATTCGCCTCCGAGATCCGCGTGCAAGTGCTTCGCAACAAGGACGAACTGGACATGGAGAAGGTAGGGACCGAGATCGACCTGCTCGTGGTGAACTACTCGCAGATGCGCGTCAATTCGGAGAAACTCCGCGCCCAGCGCTGGCAGGCGGTCATCCTCGACGAGGGCCAGCAGATCAAGAACCCCGACTCGATGGCGGCGAAAGCCTCCCGGGAACTCGTCGCCGACAACCGCCTGGTCCTCACCGGAACGCCGATCGAGAACCGCCTGCTCGACGTGTGGAGCCTGATGGGCTTCGCCATGCCGGGCGTGCTCGGCAATCGGAAGTATTTCCGTGACCGCTTCGACCGTCGCAAGGACGGGAACGCGCAAACGCGGCTCGCGGCCCGATTGCGTCCCTTCCTTATCCGGCGGACGAAAGGCCAGGTCGCGATGGATCTCCCGCCGCGCACCGAGGAGGACGTGCTCTGCAACATGGAGACCGCGCAGGAGCGTCTCTACCGCGAGGAACTGGAACGCATCCAGAAGCAGCTTCTCAATGTGAATACCGACGATGCGCTGCGGAAGAACAGCTTCGTGGTTCTCCAGGGGCTCATGCGCCTTCGCCAAATCTGCTGTCATCCGGCGCTGATCGACCCGAAATACGCGGGGGTCGAAAGCGCGAAGATGAACGCCCTTTTCTACCTGCTGGACCAATTGCGCGAGGAGGGGCACAAGGTGCTCGTCTTCTCGCAATTCGTGAAGATGCTCAACATTATCCGCGAGCGCCTCGTCGCATCGGATCATCCGCACCATTACCTCACCGGCCAGACTCCCGACCGGGGGAAAGTCATCGAGGACTTCCAGAAGACAAAGGATCCTTCCGTCTTCCTGCTTTCCCTGAAGGCGGGCGGCAGCGGCTTGAACCTCACCGCCGCGTCGTATGTGGTTCTTTACGATCCCTGGTGGAATCCGGCGGTCGAGAACCAGGCCATTGACCGGACGCACCGGATCGGCCAGACCAGCCACGTCATGGCCTACCGCCTGCTGATGAGCAACAGTGTCGAGGAGAAAATCCGCGTCCTGCAGAATCAGAAGAACGAAATGGCCGGAGGTGTTCTGGGCGAGGAAGGCTTCACGCGAACGCTTGAGGTGAGCGATCTCCAGTTCCTCTTCAGCCACGACGAGCCTGAACCTGCCAAGCGAAAAGGGAAGGCGAAATAGGGTTGGCTCATTCAGGCGGCGGGGATAAAGCGCTTTCGCTAAGCGGGATTCGGAAGTATCCTTCCCGCTGCCCACCGCCCATGCTCCTTTTTCCTTCTTCCTCCTCCCTCGCCCGATCTGTCGGCTTCGGTGCCTTGTGCGTTTGCGCGTTTGCCTTTCCGGTGGCCTGCAAGCGGCAGGTGGAAGAACGAAGGACGGTCCATGCCCCCGCTTCGGTCGGCGTCCTCGATGCGAAGGCGGCGGATGATCTGCGGGGCTTCGCCTATGAATTCGCCGAAGATGTGTCGTCGAAGAACTTCGCGGGGATCGCTGAAAAATTCGACTACAGTCGCCTGCTGGATCGTGCCTTCGACGGCGTGACCATGGAGGTAAACGCCCTGGCGGATTTCCGCGAGGGAGCCCTCAAGGGAATGGGGGGCGCCGAGGGCGGCGTCCTGCGGGCGGCCGTCGGACAAAGCTATCAGTTTCTGCGAGTGGTGGAGGCTGATGGTGAGTCGCAGTTGCTTTTCCGTTTCATCAGTGCGGACGGGAAGCTCGACTACCAACGATTCCGCCTGGTGCGGACTGAGGATGGGACGGTGCGGCTTTACGATTTCTTTGGCTTCATTGGTGGCGAGTACGCCAGCGAATCCCTCCGCCGAATGGCGTGGCCGGTTGTGATGCAATCCGGTGGAACGGTGGAAGACGCGGGTGGAGAATCGGATGCGGCGGAGGTCGCCGGGCTCACGGCCCTGGGCGGGCAGATGGGAAATCAGGAATTCGAAGCCGCCCTGGCGACATTGCGCGCCTTGCCGGTCGAAGTAAGGGCGCAGCGATTCCTCCGTAGTTCCGAGGTGCAGGTGCTCGGGGCCATTCCCGCGCGGCGCGCGGAATACCGCGCCGCCTTGGAGCGTTTGGCCGAGGATTTCTCAAGCGATCCCACGATCGCCCTCACCCTGGTGAATGGGGCGTCGAGCAATGGAGACTTCGAGGGGATGCGCTCTCAACTGGAACGACTGGCCAATGCCGTGGGGTCCGATGCCTACCATGATGTCATGGCCGCCGCGAGCTACGCGGGGGAAAAGGATTTCGCCAGGGCGCTGACACTGGCGGGCCGTGCCGTAGCCTCTGAACCGGACTTGCGCGAAGCGTGGCTCTTTATCGTCAAGACCGGACTGGAGGCGCGGGAATTCGGGGCCGTGGCCTCCGCGTTGGTTCGGCTTAAGGACGAGTTCGGCTACGGCTTCCGTCGCGACCAGTTCGAGGGCATTCCGGACTACCAGGATTTCGTGGGCTCCAACGAGGGCAAGGCCTTTCTTGGAATGCTTGAGGGGTAAATGTAATTCGCATAATTCCCTGCACCTCTTCGTCTTCCCCCCTTGTGGCCGTCCTTTCGGCTTGCGACGCCTCAGAGATCCCGTATTTTTTCGCACCGAGTTTCCAGCCCCGATGAATAATTGACCACCCATGGCGTCGAATGAAGACACGAAGGTTCCGGTCCCGTCCGAGACCGCAGAAGACAAAGCCGCGATCCGCGAACGCGACGCCGAACTGGTGCGCCGCGCTCAGGCGGGCGAGCTGGAAGCCTTCGATGAACTGGTGACCCACTACCGGGCCGCCGTCTATTCCATGATTGTAAACATGATCCGAAACGACGCTGACGCCTGGGATTTGGCGCAGGACGTCTTTGTCAAGGCCTGGCGGGCCCTGCCCGGCTTCGAGGCCCGGGCTGGTTTCTACACGTGGCTCTACCGCATCACGCACAATGCGACCTACGACTGGCTCCGGAAGAAGAAGGTGCGGGGGGATGTCGAATTTGACGATGGCGTCGCCCTCGATGCCGAGGCGGGTTCCGTCACCGCCCCACGGGAGGCGGCGACGCCGGACGCGAAAATGGAGCATCGCGAACTGGGCGATCGCATTGAAGAGGCGATCGCCGCCCTCTCCGATGACCACCGGCAGGTCATTCTCCTGAAGGAAGTGGAAGGGCTCAGTTACCAGGAAATGGCCGATGCCATCGGCTGCTCGATCGGCACCATCATGTCCCGCCTTTTCTACGCCCGAAAAAGCCTCCAGCACATGCTCAAAGACCTGCACCCATGTCCATGAATACCGACGAGCAACTGATGACTCGCTGGATCGACGGCGACCTGAAAGGGGACGAACTCCGCGCTTTCGAGGAGCGTCTCGACTCCGGCGAGCTGGATTGCCTCCACGAGGACGTGGTCGGCCATCTTGTCCCGGGCGATCTCGCGGCTTCGCGCGCCAGCTTCGATCAGGAGCGACTGGTCACGCTCGAAATTGGCGACCAGATCCGGGAGACATTGGCGCGGGTTCGGGAACCACGTGATCCGGAAGGCTTTAATCGGGGCATTCTGGAACGCATTCGCGCCGAGGGAGATTTCCCGGAGGCTTCGTAGGCCAGCCTTGGTGGCGTTCGGGAAAAGGGGCCGAGATTGAACGTCTCTGGCGGTTATGGAGTCAGCCTTGGACATGAAGCTGAATGTCCTCGCGTTCCTGATCGCACTGCTGCTAGTCGGCCTGGGTGTCGGTTCTTGGGGCATTCTTTCCAAACTTGGGCGTCGAACCCATTACCCTAGAACCAAGAGCGATATCGCCACGTTGCATGCAGCCTTGCGAGCCTACGAGATGATTTCGGGAGAATTTCCGACGACCGAGCAGGGTCTTGAGGCCTTGGTTCACAGGCCGACCGCCGAGCCGATTCCCGAAAACTGGTTGGCGTCGATGAAGCGGACGATTTCCGATCCGTGGGGACGGAACTATCACTATCGTCGACCCGGAATTCACAATCCGGACAGCTTCGACGTCTGGTCTCTCGGCCCGGACGGGATCGAGAGCGACGACGATAAAGGCAATGGGGAGTGACCCGACGGAGCACGGATATCCGAATCCGTGTCCGGGGTGGGACTTCCGCAGTCCGAAAGGGGCGGCTTCAGCCGAGCCCCTCCCTGTCAGATTCCGGGGTGAGCGGCAGTAGTGGAGGTGCGGGCCTCGCGCTTGCGCATTCCGGCGGGCGGTGGTAATCCACTGACCCGGGCCGTTCAGCCCGATAAACCCATTCCCATGATGATGAAGAACCTGCTTGCCACCCTTTCCCTCGCGGCCCTTGTCGCGCCGTCCGCGTTCGCCGATCCGCTGCCCGCTCCGCAGAAGGGCGAACGCATCGTGCTTCTCGGCAACGGGCTGGCCGAGCGGATGATGTATTTCGATCATTTCGAGACGGAACTGCACCTCCGCTACCCGGAGGCAGACCTCATCGTGCGCAACATGGCGCGTCCCGGCGACACGCCCGGGTTCCGGCCCCACGCCTCGCGCAAGTCGCAGTGGGCGTTCCCCGGCGCGGAGAAGTTCCATCCCAAGACGCAGCAGCACCTTGGCGAGGGCTTTTTCCCGACTCCTGACGAGTGGCTGAGCTCGTTGAAGGCGGACACGATCCTCGCCTTCTTCGGCTACAACGAATCCTTCGATGGCCCGGACGGCGTGGCCAACTACGAGGCCGAACTCGACGCCTTCGTCTACCACACGCTCGGGCAGAAGTACAACGGGACGTCGGCCCCGAAGCTCGTGCTCGTCTCGCCCATCGCCTTCGAGGATCTCTCGGCGAAGCGCGACCTGCCGGACGGGAAGAAGGAGAACGCGAACCTTGCCCTCTACACCGAGGCGATGCAGAAGGTGGCCGCGAAGCACGGCGTCGCCTTCGTCGATCTTTTCGATCCGACCTTAAAACTCTACGGAGAGGAAAAACAGGACTTCACGATCAATGGTTTCGCCGCGACCGACTTCGGCGACCAGCAGCTCGCCCTCCTGCTTTCCGACGGTATCTACGGTGCCAAGGCGCGGGCCTCGAAGGCCGATCCCGAGTCGCTCCGCAAGGCGGTGCTGGACAAGGAATACCTGTGGCGCAACGACTACCACATCCTCAATGGCGTCCACGCTTACGGTCGCCGCTACGATCCCTTCGGCCCGGCGAATTACCCCGACGAGATCCAGAAAACGCGGGAGATGACGGCCCTGCGTGACGCGGCGGTGCACACGATGGCGAAGAGCGCGGCCCCGGTGGCGGTCGATGACTCGAAGACCCACGTCCTTCCTCCGGTGCAGACCAATTTCAACCAGCCGATCACCTATCTCGAGCGCGAGAAGGCGTTGGAGAAGTTCACGATGATGGACGGTTTCAAGATCGACCTGTTCGCCTCTGAAAAGGAGTTCCCCGACCTGCAGAATCCGATGCAGATGAGTTTCGACAACAAGGGCCGCCTCTGGGTCGCGGTCACGCCGACGTATCCGCACTATCTTCCCGGCGGGGCGAAGCCGAATGACAAGCTCCTCATCCTTGAGGACACCGACAACGACGGGCGCGCCGACAAGCAGACGGTTTTCGCGGATGGCCTCGAGTTGCCGATCGGATTCGAACTGGCTCCGGAAGGCGTCTATCTCTCGCAGGAGCCGAACCTCTGCCTGCTGGTCGATGATAACAAGGACGACAAGGCCGACCGGATGGAAATCCTCATGCACGGCTTCGACACGCATGACACGCACCACGCGATCTCGGCCTACTGCGCCGACGCGGGCGGCGCCTTTTACATGTGCGAGGGCCGCTTCCTCCATTCGCAGGTCGAGACACCCTACGGCCCGGAGCGGGTGAACGACGGCGGCGTCTGGCGCTTTGATCCGAAGAAGTTCAAGCTCGAGCGCTACAGCCAGAGCGATTACAACAACCCGTGGGGGATCACCTTCGACGAGTGGAACCAGTGTTACATTTCGGACGCCTCGAGCGGGCAGAACTGGTTCGGGCTTCCCGTTTCCGCCAAGATGCCCTACGGGATCGAGATCGACAAAGTCGGGGAGTTCGCGCCCAAGCGCGCCCGGCCGACCGCCGGCACCGAGTTCGTGTCCTCGCGCCATTTCCCCGACGACTTACAAGGCTGTTTCCTGATCAATAACTCGATCGGCTTCCTCGGCACGAGCCTGCACACGGTGTGGGAAGACGGCGCGGGCTTCGACGGCAAGGTGCTCGGCGATCTCCTTTCCTCAAGCGACCCGAACTTCCGCCCGGTCGATTGCGAGACCGCGCCCGATGGCTCGCTCTACATCGTCGACTGGCAGAACGCGCTCATCGGCCACATGCAGCATAACGCGCGCGACCCGAACCGCGACCACGAACACGGGCGCATCTACCGCGTGACCTATCCCGCGCGTCCCCTCGTCGAGCCGGCCAAGATCGACGGCCAGCCGCTCGTCGTCCTCTTCGAGAACTTGAAGTTACCCGAATACCGCAGCCGCTACCGCACCCGCCGCGAGTTGCGCGGTCGCCCCGCCGCCGAGGTCGTCCCCGCCGTGAAGGCCTGGGCCGCCGGGTTGGATAAGAACGATCCGCGGTATGAGCACCATCTCTGCGAGGCTCTCTGGGTGACCTGGGGTGCGAACAAGGTCGACGCCGATCTGTTGCGCCAGTGCCTCGCCGCCAACGCGCATCAGGCCCGCGCCGCCGCCATCCACGTCCTGCGCTATGCCTACGACGACGTGCCGGATTACGTCGAACTGTTCATGAAGGCCGCGAACGACGAGCACCCGCGGGTGCGGCTCGAGGCCATCGTCGCCTCCTCGTGGCTCGACAACCAGATCGGCGCGCAGATCGCGCTGGAGGCCTTGAAGAAGCCGCTCGACCGCTGGATGGGGCCGGTCTACGAGCAGATCATGAAATACACGCTCAACGACGACGTGAAGGCGCTCCAGGACGCCGGCCACTTGACGCTCGCCGACAACCCGAACGCGCGCGATTTCCTCTCCGGCAAGCTCAAGATCGCGGTCGCTCCGCCGTCCGACGAGGAGAAATCCTACGGCCCGACACGGAAGCTTTCCGAGACCGAGATGAAGGTCTACGAATTGGGCAAGGAAGTGTTCCACCGCGACGCCCATTGCGTGACCTGCCACCAACCGAACGGCGGGGGCCTGCCGAACATCTATCCCGCCCTCACGAAGAGCGACTGGATCGCCGGCGACGATACCCTACTCGCCAAGATCGTCCTGAAAGGCCTCTGGGGCCCGATCGAGGTCAACGGCCAGCACTTCGATCCCTCGAAGGGCGTGCCCCCGATGATGGGCTTCGCCGGGCTGCTCAAGGACGAGGAAATCGCCGCCGTCCTCAGCTACGTCCGCACCTCCTTTGGCAACGACGGCCCCTTCGTCTCCCCCGAACTCGTGAAGAAAGTGCGGGAGGAAACGAAGGAGCGCGTGAACTTCTACATGGTCGACGAGATCCTGAAGGAACACCCGCTGAAGAAATAGCGGGCGCGTGCCGTGCTGGAGTGCAAGCGGTGCTTGCTCTTGCAGGTGGACAACCGGGGCGGTCGTCCTACAATTCGACTCCGGTTCCGACAGCCGCCTTCTTCTGAGGGGGCCGCGAAGCGGGGCCAGCGCCTGGCAGGATCAAGTTAGGAGGTTGGGGTTCGGGAAAGTTCGTCGAAGATGCGGGCGATCGGACACAGGATCTCTTCGAGTGACGTCTAAGAAAGCACTGGCTTCGAGGATCAAAGGAGAACGGACGGCGCAACCGCGGGTATTTGCGGACGATGCTGCGGCGTTTTTCTCTCTCGGAGTTTCGTGGCGCCCAAGCCGCCAAGCGAGGTGGGCACTGGACTTCCGTTTGTATCGACGTGCTGAACCTGACCGATTGAGTTCCATTCTGGAAGGCAGGGCGATTCCGGAATGAATGGATCGCGTTTCGAGGAGGTTACGCGAACCAAGGAGAGAGTCCCTCCCCGCACAAGCGGCACCCTAGCCGGCCCTTCCGAAGAACAGGTAGGCGACGGCGATGGCGGCCGCGAATCCCGCCATGTCGGCGAGGAGGCCGCAAACGACGGTATAGCGGGTATTGCGAACCCCGACGGCACCGAAATAGACGGCGAGGGTGTAGAAGGTCGTTTCGGTCGAGCCTTGGAAGGTGCAGGCGAGGCGACCAACGAAGGAGTCGACGCCGTGGTGCTGCATGGCCTCGACGGCCATCCCGCGGGCCCCGCCGCCGCTCAGGGGTTTCATCATCGCGGTGGGGAGGGCGTCGATGAACTGCGTGTCGAAGCCGAGTTTGGCCACGAGCCACCCGATGCCCTCCAGAGTGGCTCCCATGGCGCCTGAGGTGCGGAAAACGCCGATGGCCACAAGCATGGCCACGAGATAGGGGATGATCCTGATCGCGACGCCGAACCCGTCCTTCGCGCCCTCGATGAAGGCGTCGTAGATGTTCACTTTCCGGATGATTCCGAGGACGAGGAAACCGGTGATGAGGGAGAAGATAAAGAGGGCGGCGACGAGCCGCGACTGCGACTCCATGGCCGATTGGTCGAGGGAGCGGAAGTAGACGATGATGCCGACGACGAGGGCGGTCGTGCCGCCGAGGTAGGCGAGGACGACGGGGTGCAGGAGGTTGATCTTCTGGACAAGGGCGACCGCGATGAGCCCGGCGAGGGAGGCGAAGTAGGTCGCGATGAGGATGGGAACGAAGATGTCGGTCGGATTCGCGGCCCCGTTGAGGGCGCGGAGGGTGATGATCGAGATCGGAATGAGGGTGAGGCCCGAGGTATTGAGGACGAGGAACATGATCTGCGCGTTGGTGGCGCGGTCCTTTTCGGGATTCAGTTCCTGGAGTTGGCCCATCGCCTTGAGGCCGAGGGGAGTGGCCGCGTTGTCGAGGCCGAGCATGTTGGCGGAGAAGTTCATCATCATCGAACCCATGGCCGGATGGCCTTTCGGGATTTCGGGGAAGAGGCGACCGAAGAAGGGTTGCACGAGCCGGGTGAGGGCGGCGATGGCACCGCCCTGCTCGCCGATCTTCATGATGCCGAGCCAGAGGGCCATGAGGCCGATGTAGCCGAGGGAGAGGGTGGCTCCGAGCTGCGCCATCTCGAAGAGGCTGTCGATCATGGCCGGGAAGACGGCCATGTCGCCCCAGAATATCAGCTTCGCCAGCGCCGTAAGGAAGGCGATGAGGAAGAAGCCGATCCAGATGTAATTGAGAACCATGACGGGCCGGAGCGGCGGACCCGCGAGGGGCCGTCGGACTTAGCGGGATGCCGCCTTGTCGGAGACGTCGAGGCAGACGCCCTCCTTCGTGCTGCGGGCGTAGAGGCGACCGTTGGCCAGAACCGGGGACGACCAGCATTTGCCTTCGATGGCTTTGGTGCGGGCGAGTTCCTTGTATTCCTTCGGATCGGCCTCGAAGAGCACGACCTGTCCGTCGTCACTGAGGGCGATGACGGCATTCGCGGCCATCGTCACATTCCCCGCGCCAAAGCCATCCTTCTCCCACTGCACCTTGCCGGTTCGGATATCGACGCACTTCACCGGGCCGTCGCCGTATTTCTTGAAGCTGAACATTCCGTAAAGATAGCCCTCCTTGCAAACCGGGGTGCTCCAATGGTTGCAGACCGGCTCGTCGCCCTCACTGCGCCAGATTTCCTCCGCCTTGAATTTCCCGCCCGACTTCGTGATTCGGAAGGCACCGGCACCCACGCCGTATCCGGCGGCGCAATAGATGATGTCCTCGAAGACAACGGGCGAAGCCGCGGTCGAGACCTTGAAGGGAAAGTCGTGGGTCCAGAGGATCTCGCCCTTCTTCGGCTCGCAGGAAACGAGGCCTTTCTGGGTGAAGAAGATGACCTGCCGCTGCCCGAGAATGGTGGCGGCAATCGGCGTGGCGTGGGTCATCTCGTAGTCGTGGTCTTTCCAGAGAACCTTTCCCGAAGTGCGGTCGAAGCAGAGCATCGATTCCCCGCGCCCTCCTCCGCAGACATAGACGCCATCGCCCTCGACGAGGGGAGAGGCGGCGTTCTCCCACTTGATGTTCCGCCCATTGAATTCCTTCACGAGGTCGTGTTTCCAAAGCACCTTGCCGGTTTTCGCATCAAGACAATGGATGGCCAGGTCGGAGCTCAGAGCGTAAACCTTTCCTTCATGGAGGGTGGGCGTCGAACGCGGCCCGTCGCCACCGCTGTTGTTCTTCGCTCCTGAGTTTCCACCGTCGTGGTCGACACGGAAGATCCCGACCGGCGTGGCCCAGCCTTCCTTGCCGGTGACCGCGTTGTAGGCAACGCAGGTTTCCTGGTTGATGCCGTCGATCTCGCGCATGACGAGGGTGGTGGCAATCCCGTCGGCGACGGTGAAGGAACTGAAGCCGGCGGGCGTCTCGGCCTTCCAGAGCACGGCGGGGCCGTCGCCGCCCCAGTCGGTCTTCGCGATGGCGTCGGGGCTGGCGCGGTTCGAATCGGCTCCGTTGTAAGAGGGCCAGTCGGCGGCACGGGCGGAGCCGAGGGAAAGCGAGAACGGAAGGAGGACGGCAGACAGCAGCGATTTCATAATCGCGCATTATCCGGGTTCTCCGACGCCGGTCAAGTGCTACCGGTCGGTCGCAATCCGGATCCGCACGCTTCGTGGCAAGATTCGCCAGTCGAGGGGCGTTTCCTCTCGGAAGCAACGCTTCGCAGACCACCGGGGTGGCCCGAAAGGGGTGCCTTCAGGTGGCCCGGCATCGTGGGCTATTCAAGGTTTTCCACGAAAGCCCCCGATTTGATCCCGTCGTCCCACTGGCGATGCTCATCGCGGTCCCGGTGGCGCGTGTTTCCTCTGCCGCATTGCCCACCAGCGTGGCGATGGCGCGGCCGCCCGATGGAGCCCAGCTCAAGGCGGGCGAGGACAACGGATTGCGCCACGAGTGGTGGCACCAGTTCGACGAGAAGAAGAACGAATCGCTCCACGCCCATGTCCACATGAAGATGTTCGAGCATTCAGGAGGCTTCGATGCCATCACGGGAGCCGACGGCCGCATCAAGACCGGCCGGATCATGGAGGTGATCGCGGAGAGCATCGAGTTTACGAAAGGGAAGGACGCGTAGTGGAGAGTATCCGGGCGTAGGGCACGGGCGTTACGCTCAGGATTCGGGCGCGTTGCGGCGGATCTCGAAATCGGCGAGCGAGCGGAGCCATTGGACGTCGTTGGGCTGGAGGCGGGCGCGGGGCCAGTCGTCCGGGGAGTCGAGCGTCGCGCGGTAGCAGTGGGTGACGGCTTCGGCGGTGAGGGAGATGACGCGCATCGCGTCGGAGTTCATCGGCAAACGTGAGAACGGAAGGGCGGGATCGTGCTCCGGGTCCGTGGTGGCGAGGGCTTCCTCCAGGAGCCGGAGGAGCGGGTTCTCGTGGAGGAGGGGCTTCAGGCGTTCGACTGCGCGCTCGGCGGCCTTTTCCGCCTCTCGGATTCTTCGGGACTCGCGCCCCCGGCGGAGTCGTTGCCCGAGATGGTGGAGGCCCTCGCGGGAGAAGAGGGCGCCGACCGAGGGGAAGAGGGCCTTGGCCGCGATTCCCGCGCCGACGAGAGGATTGGCGAGAGCGACCGCTCCCCCGATGACGAGTAGGCCCCCGGTGACGAGGTTGCTCTTCTTGTCGATCTCGACCGCGATCCGGTCCAGGCGTGTTGCAAGATCGTCGCCGTCGGATTCGTCGGCCCCGGACGCGAGTTTGCCGGAGGCGATCTGTTTCTCCACGAGTTCCTCGATGGTGTCCCGCGCGGCGAGGTTTGGGAGGTGGAAGACGCGCCGCTTCGGAAGCTTGTTGTCGGGTCCGGTGCCTTCGGGAAGAACGCGCATCGTTCCGATGGCGTAGTGGTCGTCGGCGGGACGGAAGGGGATGAGGAAGTAGTGGGTCTCGTCGGCGTGGAAGTCGCCGGTTTCGATGTAGGGACGGGTGCCGGCGAAGACCGGAATCGCTCCGAACAAGGCCTTGAGGAAGGCGAGGCCGTCATCGACCACTCGCGAAGCGAGCGCGGTGAACTCGCGGCTGGTTTTGACGATGGGATCGGGGATGAATTTCATGCCGGTCGGAGACGGAGAGGTGAAGAGGGCCGGAATTCACGCTTCGTCAGAATCGCCGCCCCGCTGGCGTCCGCAAGCGGGAACTCGCGGGCGGTGGTCGCGTGGGATCCGGAGTGCTTGCCGGAACTATTGGAAGACATGACGAAACTGGAATCCAATTCCGGCAGAAATGCGTTGGCGAAATGCAGCCTTTCTCATAGCCTTGGCGAAAACCTGGTCCTGCCCCACCCATGAAACTGCCTTTTGGAATCGTTGTTTGTCTTTCCCTCTTGTCGGCCGCGAGTGAAGGAGCGCAGTCTACTTGGAATTTTACCAACCCCGGAGACCGCTTCGAAGCGTCGTCGGGGAGCGCGACACTGGGGTATTATGATCCCAGTCTCAACGGCTGGGGGCCGGGCGCGACGGCCTTCGGTGCGGCGAGTGCGGTGGGGTTGCCGCTGATCGGCGGCGCGGACACGCAGGTGATGGCTTTCCCGGCCTGCGCGCCGGATCAGGGGTACCGGGTCACCCATGGATTTGCTCCGAATGGAACTTTCGGCGATACGCTGGGGTTGGTGTCCAATTACACGGTGGTGATGGACGTGCTCTTTCCGGCAGCCTCCGACGGCGCTTGGCGTTCGCTCGTGCAAACGGATACGGCTAATGTCACCGACGGTGATTTGTTCGTCCAGAACACAGCGGGAGGAGGCATAGGAATCAATAGCAACTATCGGGGCTCGATCCGTCCCAATACCTGGCACCGGATCGTCTGGGTCATGCGTGCCGCGACCGGCGAGGGGCAGGCGCACCGGTATATCGACGGACAATTCGTAGGGGCCATCGGGACGACCGGTTCCGGGCTCGACGAGCGCTTCGCCCTCGGGCGCGACGTTCTCCTTTTCGCCGATGAGAACAACGACACGCGTGCCGGCTATGTGAGCAGTATTTCGATTCTCGACCGCAAGCTGACGTACGCGGAAGTCGTTGCGCTGGGCGGGCCGAACGCGGCCGGGGCGGAGGTGGCGGGGGCTCCCACGCCGCCTTACGCGCAGTTGATGGCTCGCCCCGTGGGCGCGCTGGGTCACCGGGGTTCGTCCGGTTGCGCGCCGGAGAATACGCTGGCCGCGATCGACCGGGCCTTTCTCGATGGGGCGGAGGGCACGGAGATCGACACGCGGCTGACCGCCGACGGGGTGGTCGTCGTGTTCCATGACGCGACGGTGGATCGCACGACCGATGGCACGGGGAATGTGGCGGACATGACGGTGGCGCAATTAAAGACGCTGGATGCCGGTTCCTGGTTCAGTTCCGATTTTGCCGGCGAGAGAATCCCCACGCTGGCCGAGGCGTTGACGGTAGCGAAAGGGAAGGGGATCATTTACCTCGATATCAAGACGGGCGGGCAGGCTGCCGGTTTCGCGGCCGCCGTGAGCGCCTCCGGATTCCCGGTCGCGGACCTCTGGTTCTGGACACCGGGTAATGCCGCCTATGCCGCGGAGATACGGGCGGCCATCCCCGGGGCCGTGATCGTCTGGGGAGCGCCCGATGCCTCGTGGCGAACGGATCCGAACTACTTCGCGAACCTCCGGGCGTTGGGCGTCGCGGGATTCTCCTACGGATTCGGTGGGGCGGATCTGGCCTTTTCGGCGCGGGCGAAGGACGAGGGCATGTTCGTCGAGGTCTTCACCCTTCTCGACCCTGCCAACATCATCGCCGCCGCCGCTGCGGGGGTCGATTACATGGAGACGGACTTTCCCAACGTGATGCAGGCCCTCCAGCCGCAGCAGGTCGCCGCCGCCTCGGGGCCCGCTCCCG